>JACDDF010000102.1 GCA_013817135.1 Nitrospirales bacterium | reverse complement strand
TGCGTGACCTCGTCCAATACCACACTCTCGCCATTCCCGGATCGACCGCGATGGTCCTCAAAGACCCCCTCAATCCCATACGCCGGCAATATTTACAGAAATTCGCCCAACAGGAAGGTCGAATATTTCTTTATCGTTTCTACGACAAATACCAAGGCCTGACGCCGGAAGAAGCCTGGCAGCTGGTCCTTTCCCAAACACGACTCACACCTCTCCGACTAGGTGTCCTCCTACGCTCCATCGAACCTGAGAAGGATGTCCAGGCCATCATCGCATCTCTGCAACAGACATTTCCAAACATCAAGGTCTCCCCCGAGCAAGCCGGTCGGCTTTTTTCTCAGACTGATCCCCGCGTGCTCAGCCTCGTTGATCGAGGCTATGTGGCCCGCATCCATCCACTCGAATTGTGGACGGTCACCTTCCTCCGGCAACACCCCAATGCCAGTAAATCTGAACTCGCCAAAGCCGGTGAGCAGGAGTTGGTGGGGGTGTACGCCTGGTTATTTAAGACCCATCGAAAAGCCGCACAGGATAGTCGGATTCGACTTATTCTGGAACAAGAGGCATTCATGGAAATCCACAAAGCCTGGAAACGGGTCGGATATCCCTTTGCAACGTTGGTCCCGTCGTTAGCTACCGCAATTGGCAGCTCCGCCGACCGCCCGGCGGCGTTGACCGAACTCATGGGTATTCTGGTCAACGAGGGAAGAAAAAACCCCACGGTGACGATTCGGCAATTGCACTTTGCGGAAGGAACCCCGTTTGAAACACTCGTCGCACATCAAGAACCAGATCAGGAACAAGTTTTGAATCCGCTAGTCGCTCAAATTCTCCGTCAGGAACTCATCGAAGTGGTGGAACATGGAACTGCTATCGGCGCGAAAGGCGCCTTGCCACCCGCAGAGGGCACAACCATCTCGATCGGTGGAAAAACCGGAACAGGGGATCATCGCCAAAAAGTATATGATCGAGGCTTTCGATTAATTCAATCCCGCCCGATCGCCAGAACAGCCACATTTGTGTTTCTCATAGACAATCGTTTTTTTGGAACCATTACCGCCCAGGTGTCAGGTCCGCAATCGGGCGATTTCAGCTTCACAAGCAGCTTACCCGTCCGCATCTTTCGCTTATTCGCACCCCATCTCCACGCGTATGTCATGCCTCACTCCTTCAAGGCCGAAATAGCCAAACCCCTCCAACCACGGAGTTAATCATTCTGACCGTCATCGTGTTTTTAGGCTAAACTTCATTTCCGTCTCCAGGCCTTTTCTTTCCTTCTTCCCTTGGAGTTTTATGCGAAAGATAAGATTTCCGTTTGAATAGGGCTTGCATTGAGGGGGTGTCCAAGGAACCGCTTCTTCGGTACGTGGGATCTTCCTAAACCCATGTCACAACGTTCAAAAAACTTCCATGGGTCCTAGCGAAGTCCAATTTTTTCATTTACTTCTTTTAGATGAATTGACGGACAAAGTTTCTTTACCCAGACATGATGTCCATGGGTACTCCCACATTGTTCAGCCTTTTTCCTGACTTTTCACTCAAAAGGCGTTCTTTTTTTCCGGTCATACTTCTAATACTCCTCTTTTATGGTCACAAGCTTTTGGCATCTTCTTTGCTCATTCAATTATGTGCTTGAAGAAAAAGCAGGAAACAGGAAGTGAACGAAAGAACTCACCCTCCTCGTATCTGAAATGTCTTACCCAAGCATTCCACGAATAAACCAACGCTGTACTTTCCAAACAAGTCAGTGGGTTTTGTAAACGAGGGGAGGTAATTCGCCCGTTTCACCCATCGTGGGCCAGGCTCGTACAACCATAACCAAAGGGGAGGAAATGTTCCCTCTCAATCATGAAGGAGGAAAATTGACAAACATGGGAAACATGATTCAATCGTTTAAAACGGGCGCTCTCGTATTGCTATTCGGCACAATGATTATGGCCTGTGCCGAAAAACCCATCCAAGGGACTGACTCGGCATTGCAAGCCCTTCAGGCTGCCAAACAAGCCGGTGCGGCGGAATATGCTCCTGAATCCTTGCGTGTTGCTGAGGACGAATATCAAAAAGCGCAGGAAGAGATTGCAGTGCAAGACGATGCCTTTATGCTGACACGCAATTATGAAGTGGCAAATGCCATCCTGGTGAAGGTCGTAGCGGATGCGGAAAAAGCCAAAACCGAATCCATCGCCAGCAAGCAATTGGCGAAAACCGGGGCGGAAGGGGCCGTGGTGCTAGCCAAAACCTCATTAGAGGAAGCCAAAAACCAGTTGGCCCAAGCGCCAACGGGCAAGGGAACCCAGGCCGACCTGCAAGCCTTACGGAGCGATCTACAAGCCGCAGAAACCACATTGGGTGAGATTGACGCCATTATGGCCACGGAAGACTATATAGGGGTAAAAGCTAAAGCCGAATCCGTTCAAGCCTTAGCCTCCCGCGTAACTGAACAGGTCGCGCAGGCTATTCAGAAGACCGGAAAACACAAGAAAGCGTAACACATGCGATGGTGGGGCTCTGGCCGACAACCAGCCAAGCAACCGGTAGTTTGGCTAGCGGCTGGAGCCCTCATCATGCTTTCTTTTCTGTTTGTGAACTGGTGGAAGGCAGATCGCCTTCCCAAAAACTTCCCACCTCAGCTTGAATCGCTCGACCGACAGGTGTGGAGCCACGGCGCGGAAGCCTATTCCCTGGAACGATATCGCGCATTTCATCAAGGCGTCACCGCTCTTCGGACGCAATGGCGAAAAGAGCAAGCGCGTTGGTGGCCAACAGCCGACACTCATGCACTTCAGGCAACCTACCAAAACCTGCTGCGAGAAGGCTCGACCCTTGTTGAAGTCTCCAAACACCAAAAATCCACTCGACACCAGCAACTGACAACCGCATTAGAATCTGAACGTCTGCAAGTAACCCGTTTACGGGCATTAACCGGAATATTTGATGTCCGACGAAATCTGCGCGCACTCTCGGTGACAGAGGGTTTACTGAACCAGGCCGCCTCTCGACTCGGGCAAGACCGCGACAATCACGCTCATATTCTTCTTGGACAGGCAAGAGAATCCCTTGTACCCGTCGAATCTCAAGCCATGGCCCAAATGAGACGGTATGGAACCGTCTCACAACTTGCCAAGTGGAACCTTTGGGTCACCAACACACTGGATTGGTCTTCAAGGACAGGCGGCGCAGCCATCGTTGTCCTCAAAGCCTCCCGCCAACTCGTGCTCTATCGTAATGGAAAACCGCTCCGCCGTTTTTCCATTGATCTCGGCTTTTCAGGACTTCAGGACAAGTTGCAGGAAGGCGATGGCGCGACACCGGAGGGACAGTTTCACATCCTGCAGAAGAAAGGACCGGGATCCACCAAATTCCATAAAGCCCTCTTACTCAATTATCCAACCAACGAGCATCGTCGACGCTTCCAGGAAGCCAAGCTCAAGGGACGCCTGGCGGGGCACCGCGGCATCGGAGGTCTCATAGAAATTCACGGACAACAACCCAATGGCAACAGTATGACGAATGGCTGCATTGCCTTACACAATGCAGATATGGATGCCGTCTTTTATCTCGCTAAAGAAGGGACTCCGGTGACCGTCGTCGGAGCCCTACAACCAGACAATTGGGTGATGAAAGCCCTCGGCGACATCACCGACCATACACGCCAACGAATCGCTCTCCCTTCAGATTCCCTCACAGTCCGAAACCGATAAGATCATTCGGAGGAAATCCCTTGAGGTGGTGGATTCGGTGGGGAATCATCTGGTGACCGCTGCACCCGTCTCATCAACATCTGCGGTTCAACCAGCTCTAAGTCGTTTAGATCACGCAGTTTTGCAATATCATTAAGCGCCGTGGCAATATTTCCATCCTGACTCCGAAGCCATGCGGCATGAGGTGCATAGGTAAGTGATTCACGAATCGAGAAGCCGTACGCCTCTAATTCTTGCCGCCGGCCCTCGACGGGGACCTGGGACCGGAAACGAATAAACACATTGCCGGTCGGCACTCCTTGCGGACCATTGGGCTCAAGCCGATAGACCGGTGTCAGCATGAGGTTGGCAGGAAGCGCCGACAAGTCAGAGACCTCACCTCGGCACACGTTGATGACCGGATCATCAAACGAGTACAACACCGACGCAGTCAAAGCGGGAGGGACCGGCCCATGTACCGCAAAGCAGTCAGATTCACGAACATAGATTCGGGGTCCCGCTTGGGCTACCACCGTCATCCTTAGAGGAAAGTGAGAAAACGGATCGTTCAAAGCCATTAGCCATTCTACGAAGGAATGCGAAGCAAGTCCAAGCACCATTGCCAATTCAAACAAAAGGAGAACACCCATGCTGTCATTTCGTTATGGAGGACAAAACGGGAAATTGTTCAGGCTGGAAACCGATAAAGACCTCGTTGTCGTGCGAACTCAGAGTCGTCGACCGTTGGAAGCCGCCGCACAGTCGCCTCGAGCCCGGCAAGCACTGGACAATCTTGAACCGGTGCACCGGTTTCAACATGCCGGCGTGGAAATCTTTCGATATCCCCAAACCGTTCGACGCGCGAGTGCGCGTGGAGCTATCCGCACCACCTTAAAATCCGTCAAGGACGTGCAATTTGCCGGACGGGTCCTGGTCGATCCTCAATCAAAACAACCGGTGCTGTACACCGAAAATCTTTTTGCTAAATTTGATGATGCCCTGGCCGAATCGACTTGTCGGAAAATCTTGAATGCGTCAGGACTCAAAATCAAACGTGTGCTGGAATATGCTCGCAATACCTTCTTTGTCGAAGCGCCCGAGGGCACAGGGCAAGAAGTGTTTACCATGGCCGAGAATCTCTTGCGGCATAAACATGTGGAGCTCTGTCACCCGGAACTTGTCAGACAAATGGGATGGCGCACAGCGTTTCCACAACAGTGGCATCTTAAAAAGACCACGATTGATGGAACCGTCTATGATGCCCATGCCAACGTGGAGGCCGCCTGGGCACTCAGTGAGGGAGAAAACATCACAGTCGCGATCATCGATGACGGGATGGACCTTGATCACGAAGAGTTTGCCAGTTCAGGAAAACTTATCGCTCATCGCGACGTGACACGCGCCACTGACGATCCTCGACCCGGCAGCCGGGATAATCATGGAACCGCCTGTGCAGGCGTCGCCACCGGCAACGGTTTTCATGGTGCCTCCGGGGGTCGCTCCCAAAGCCCGATTGATGGCCATCCGTTATGTATCCCCGTTAGGCTCCCAGGCCGAGGCTGATGCATTTATCTGGGCTGCGCAACATGGCGCGGATGTCATTTCCTGTAGCTGGGGGCCGGAGGATGGCGCCTGGTGGGACCCACGCGATCCTCTCCATCACACCGTGGTTCCCCTGCCGGATTCCACTCGTCTTGCCATTGATTGGGCCGTCGCCAATGGACGCAACGGAAAAGGCTGTGTGATCACCTGGGCCGCCGGAAACGGCAACGAAAGTGTCGATAACGATGGATACGCCAGCTATGAAAAAGTGATTGCCGTGGCCGCCTGCCACGCCAAAGGAAAAAGAAGTGCCTATAGCGATTTCGGCAAGGCCATCTGGTGTACCTTTCCCAGCAACGATACCGTTCTCCCCATCCCGGGAATCTGGACCACCGATCGCTCAGCGTCAGCAGGATACAATCCCGGACAAGTCAGTCGAGGCGATGCGGCAGGTAATTATGTCAACGATTTTGGCGGCACATCAAGCGCCTGTCCCGGTGTGGCAGGAGTGGCCGCCCTCATTCTCGCTCGCAACCCCTCGCTGCGATGGGATGAGGTCAAAGATCTGCTCAAACGCTCGTGTGATCAAATCGATCCAAGTGCTGGAAAATATGATACCAACGGCCATAGCACCTTATATGGATATGGACGGATCAATGCCAAACGCGCCGTAGAATTGGCTGCACCAGCCATTCCGACTCCCACCACCGTTCATACCTCCACGGCCATCATTCCCATTCGTGATCTTCAAACGTCACGACTCTCTGTTCAAGTGGCCGAGACCACCCTGCTCACTTCCGTCAAGATCGGAGTGGATATTGAACATTCCTATATCGGTGATTTAATCATTAAGGTAGTCCCGCCCAATTCAACAGGGGTATCGCCCATTCTGCTCCACAATCGCATTGGAGGCGGGACAGACAATATCCAGACCACCTACGATGTCACCAAGACACCGGACCTCATGGCATTGGTAGGCAAAAATCCAAAGGGAAAATGGTCACTCACGGTTCAGGATAAAGAGAAGCTGGATACCGGGCGCATCTTACAGTTCTCAGTGACGCTGATTTTCTAAGGAAAATAACTGGCATGGGGTTTAGACGAGCGTATGGGTGCATCGGCCACCGTCTGACATGTCGGTGGCCGACACCACCTGAAAAGAAAGTAGGAATCCTATCCGGGGAACGTTTTAGAAAAACTTGATCTGATTTGACCGCTCCCAGTATATTTGCCAGACTGCGCACCAAGCTCAGGAAAACAATTTCATTCCCTTGTTTCCATTCCTTGCTTGCCCGCCTCTCGCACTGATGTTGATCATTCCTCCTCACTCATAATATCTCTTTCCCACTCACTGTCATTGAACAAGGTGGAATGATGTGCCTTCCTTTTTTTTCACATCAAATTCTGCGACAACCATCACTCCGTTAAGGTTCAAAGAGCATGTTTCCCATGCGTTCCAAACACAGTCCTACTCCCAGACGGACTGGAAAGCCATAAACGTTCTTTCATCATTTTTTCAAAGGAGGTTTTCATGTCCCAATCCCCGACTTCCCCGGGCTCTCCCATCGATTCTCCCCCGGAAGACATTCCCCATTGGATTGAACATGCATTCGAAATGGGCATCTTTGCCAGCCGGTGGATCCAAGCACCATTATATGGTGGATTGATTATCGCTGAACTTCTCTATGCATGGAAATTTCTGACCGAACTGTGGCACATGGTACACGAAATTGGCGACCTCACCGAAACCGTGTTTATGTTAGGAGTCCTCACCCTGGTGGATATCACCATGGTGGCCAATCTGCTCACCATGGTCGTCATCGGAGGGTATGCGACATTTGTCAGTAAAATAAGTCTGGAGAGTCATCCTGATCGACCGGATTGGCTCAGCCATATCGACCCGGGAACCATCAAAGTAAAATTAGCGGCTTCGTTGATTGGCATCTCCAGCATTCATTTACTCAAGGCCTTCGTCAACAT
>JACDDF010000101.1 GCA_013817135.1 Nitrospirales bacterium | reverse complement strand
GCCTATCGGTGATCCCACGTAGCTCTTTCGCTTTGGCCTCCGTGGTTTCAATTCGCTCATGTTCCATGAGAGATGTCACCAAATTCCTAAATAAAGCCAACCGATGTTTACTGTTTCGTCCTAATTGTCTTCCGCGTTTTCGATGACGCACAATACACGTCCTTTGAAAAAAGTTCAGGTTTGGGATTCTGTTACTTCACTAACTTTGGTTCCTAGGGTCAACCCCATTTCTGCTAAGACCTCTTTAATTTCATTTAATGATTTTTTCCCAAAGTTTTTGGTCTTCAACATTTCATTTTCGCTTTTATGGACTAAATCACCTATAGATTTAATGTTAGCATTTTTCAGGCAATTTGCAGCGCGGACCGATAGCTCTAATTCATTCACACTTCGAAACAAATGTTGATTAATCAACATCTTGCTCTCATCTCCACCCTCTTCTTGAGCTGGCTCTCCCCTCTCTTCAGATGGCAGGCAAATATCAAGATGGTTGCGGAGAATTCCTGCTGCTGAGGTGACAGCTTCCTGGGGAGATATGCTTCCGTCCGTCCACACTTCCAGAATCAGTTTATCGTAATCCGTGATCCGACCAACCCGAGCACTTTCCACACTGAAATTAACCCGTTTAATGGGAGAAAAAACAGAGTCTACCGGAATGACCCCTATTGGCAAACCTTCTTCTTTATTCCGTTCGGCAGGAACATACCCACGTCCCGGCTTCACAATGAGTTCAATATCTAACATCCCATCTTTATCCAAAGTGGCAATATGAAAATCTGGATTCAAAACTACCACGTCCGGGTCTACAGATAAATCTGCGGCTAACACTTCGCCAGGCCCCTTCTTTTTCAGGCGTATCGCCTTAGCCTTTTCGGAATGTAAACGCAACCGTAACGCCTTAATGTTCAAAATGAGAATCGTAACATCCTCGGTCACACCGGGAATGGTGGAAAACTCATGATATACTCCCTCAATCTTTACGGAGGTAACAGCTGCCCCAGGAAGGGAAGAGAGCAAGACCCGCCTGAGGGAATTCCCCATGGTGGTCCCAAAACCTCGCTCAAATGGTTCGGCCGTAAACTTGCCATAAGTAGGTGAAGCAGTGTCCTTTTCCAATTCCAGCTTCGTGGGTATTTGGAAATCCTTCATGCTATTTATCATAAGGATCGCGTCTCCCTTTCTTGGTTCCAAGGCCATGTATGTGATCCATTCGCAACATCCGCTCTATCTCCGGCATGACAATTTACCGTGAATACAGCTCCACTACAATCTGTTCATTGACCAATACATCAATGTCCTGTTTAGTGGGAATGGCTTGGACGGTACCCTTTAATAAACTCCGCTCCATCTCTAACCAATTCGGCACTCCTCGGCCACTAGAAATTTCCAGGGCGGCTTGGACCGGGACAAGCTGGCGACTTTTCTCCCTGATTTCGATAATATCCCCGACGTTCACCGTCACGGAAGCAATCGTGACTTTTCGGCCATTCATCATCACATGACCGTGATTCACCAGTTGCCTGGCTTGGCCACGTGATGAGGCAAATCCCAAGCGATACACCACATTATCAAGTCTTCTCTCAAGCAGGCTCAACAAATGCTCGCCGGTGATCCCCTTACGTCTAACAGCTCGGTGGTAGGTATTGAGGAATTGTCGTTCCTGCATACCATACACCCGCCGAAGCTTTTGTTTTTCCCTAAGCTGAGTTCCATATTCCGTCGCACGGCCTCGCCGTGACTGCCCGTGCTGTCCAGGTGGATAACTTCGGCGCTCAATTGCGCATTTTTCAGTCATACACCTGGTCCCTTTTAAAAACAACTTCACTCCTTCACGCCGACATAACCGACATACAGGACCAGTATATTTGGCCATGGACTTTCTCCCCCTATCTCCAGTTCACGAAAAACCGATAATCTACAAAAACCTCTCTCCGAAATTACACTCGTCTTCGTTTTGGAGGCCGACACCCATTATGGGGAATCGGCGTCACATCACGAATAAGATTGACTCGCAAACCAGCGGATTGAAGGGCTCTCACGGCGGCTTCTCGTCCAGACCCAGGTCCATTTACATAGACATCCACTTGTCGAAGGCCAAACTCCATTGCTTTCTTTGCAGCCACTTCACCTGCACGCGTAGCAGCAAATGGGGTGCTCTTTCTCGACCCCTTAAATCCCTGGCTACCGGCACTAGCCCAGGTTACAGCCCCACCGGTCATATCCGTTACCGTCACGATGGTATTATTAAATGAGGCCATGATATGCACGATCCCAACTTGTAAAACTTTTCTATCCTTCTTTTTTCCCTTTTTAACACTCATGAAAGATCCCTTTCAGCAGCTTATTTCCTAACTTTTCCCCCAATCGCCCCACGTCGTCCTTTTCTCGTTCGTGAATTTGTTTTCGTCCTTTGGCCTCTCACAGGCAGACCTTTCCGATGTCGTAACCCACGATAAGTTCCGATATCCATCAAACGCTTAATACTCATCGTGACCTCTTTTCTGAGGTCACCCTCTACGTCGTAATCCTTGTCAATTGTCTCACGCAAACGGACCACCTCATCTTCTTGCAGGTCCTTCACCCTCGTTTCAGGAGAAACTCCCGTCTTTCGCAATATTTCCCGTGAACTGGCCGGACCAATTCCAAAAATATAGGTTAATCCAACATCGATCCGTTTTCCTACCGGCAACTCTACGCCTGCGATACGAGCCATTTCTTACTTTCCTCTCTCTAGGGATTGGCTTAATCTTTCCACAAAAAACATTAACGCACCTTAGCCCTGTCGCTGCTTGTGCTTGGGGTTTGTGCAAAGCACCCTTACAACCCCTTTGCGGCGAATGACCTTACATTTAACACAGATGGGTTTTACTGATGATTTAACTTTCACGATAACAACCTCTATTTAAACCGATAGGTAATCCGTCCACGAGTCAGGTCATATGGAGATAATTCCACTGTCACCTTATCTCCTGGCAAAATTCTAATAAAATGCATCCGCATCTTCCCAGAAATATGAGCTAATATTTTATGCCCATTTTCCAACTGAACCCGAAACATCGCATTCGGCAAAGTTTCAGTTACTGCCCCTTGAACCTCGATAATATCTTCTTTTCCCATGAGGAAATTTACCTGACCTCCAACCTAGGACTAACCTGTTAAAATGCGAGGCGCACCATTCGCTTCAATTGTGATTGTGTGCTCAAAGTGGGCAGAAAGTGAATTATCGCAAGTGACTGCCGTCCAGCCATCTTTCAAGACTTTAACTGCCGATCCTCCCAGGTTAACCATTGGCTCTATGGCAAGAGCCATCCCAGGCTTTAAACGTGGGCCTTGTCCTGGTCTTCCATAATTTGGGACCTGCGGTTCTTCGTGCAACTGCCGTCCAATACCATGGCCCACAAAATCACGAACAACCGAATACCCATGCTTTTCTACATGAGATTGAATTGCAAAAGAAATGTCCGAAAGACGGTTACCCACAACAGCCTGTTCGAGTCCTTTAAGCAGGGCCTCTCGAGTGACTCCAATCAATAATTGAATATTTTCAGGAACGGCCCCAACTGAAACCGTCACGGCTCCATCTCCATAAAACCCCTCAACAATGGCCCCAACATCCAATCCGATGATGTCTCCGTCTTTCAATTCACGCCTTGAGGGTATTCCGTGTACGACTTCTTCATTAATAGATGCACAGAGGCTATTGGGATAATTTCTATACCCTTTAAATGCAGGAATTCCACCCAAATCAAGAATACATTCCTCTGTAAGTCTATCTAATTCCAATGTAGTTATGCCTGGTTTCACTGCATGTACCAGCAATTGATGACAATGAGTCACAATTTTACCGGCCCGAGCAATGAGTTCAATTTCCTCAGCCGTTTTTATGATGATCATTCTATCTGGACTGGGTTAGGAGAGCTACCAATCTCTCCTGAACCGCAGAAACTACCCCTGACCCATCCAATTCGGAAAGAATTCCCCTGTCCTTATAATATTGGATTAAGGGCTCTGTTTGTTTTTGGTATACAACCAATCTGGATTGAATGGTTTCCGGTTTATCATCATTTCGCTGCATAAGTGGCATTTCACATTCATTGCATACCCCCTCTTTTTTTGGCGGTATGGACTTGAGATGATATACGGCCTTACATTTAGGGCAACTCCGTCTCCCACTTATTCGTTCGATTATGTCAGCCTGGGGAAGAGAAAAATATACAACCCGATCAATGGCCTCTCCATTCCCTTCCAAAAACGATGACAACTTATCTGCTTGGGCTACCGTTCGAGGAAATCCGTCTAACAGGAAACCATTGCGGCATTCCGGAGATCCCAATTTTTCTTCAACTAAACCAATCACCACATTATCTGGAACTAATTCCCCACGTTCCATGAAGAGCTTAGCTTCATTTCCAAGCGTTGTACGCCTATCAACGCTTTCCCTAAGCAAATCTCCTGTTGAAATTTTTTGAATACCGAATTTCTTGGCAATAAAGTCGGCCTGGGTACCTTTTCCAACTCCTGGAGGACCAAGAAAAATAACCCTCATTCCGTTAACCACTTCTTCCCTTTAATGAACCTTTTCCAAGAAATCCTTCATAATTCCGCATGAGCATATGATTTTCTATTTGTTGCGCGGTATCCAAACCCACTCCAATGACAATCAAAAGTGAGGTACCTCCAAAGTAGAATGGCATATTTAGTCGGTAAATCAGCAGTTCCGGAATGACGCACACAATAGCTAAATAGATAGCTCCAGCAAATGTAATCCTTGTCAGTACCTTATAAATAAAGTCTGCAGTTTTTTGCCCAGGTCGTATCCCGGGGATAAATCCCCCATACTTTTTCATATTGTCTGCCATATCAACAGGGTTAAGTACGACAGCTGTATAAAAGAAACAAAAGAAGATAATCATTCCGACGTACATCATCGTGTAAAGTAAAGAACCAGGAGCCAGCTGCGATCCAATGCTTTGAACCCACGGCACCTGGATAAAACTGGCTATGGTAGCTGGGAATGCAATAATTGAAGAGGCAAAAATTGGGGGGATAACTCCCGCCGTATTTATTTTTAAAGGAATATGGGTATTTTGCCCCCCGTATACCCGTCGCCCAACTATTCGCTTGGCATATTGGACCGCAATTTTTCTCCGTGCACTTTCTAGAAAAACAATAGCCCACATTACCGCTAGCATCACGACACCAAGGATTAGCAGTAAAAGGAGACTGATTTGACCAACCTGATATAAATTAAATGTTTGAACCACTGCACTTGGAAGACTAGCAACTATCCCGGAAAAAATTATAAGAGAAATCCCGTTTCCAACACCACGTTCGGTAATCTGCTCTCCTAACCACATGAGAAAGGCCGTTCCTGCTACCAACGTAATCACAGTCATCAATCGAAATGGCCAACCAGGGTCAAGAACAAATGCACCATCGTTCATTCCTTCAAGGCCAAGAGCAATACCAAATCCCTGAATTAGGGCAATAACGATAGTTCCATACCTGGTGTACTGAATGATTGTCTTTCTTCCTCGCTCTCCTTCTTTTGCTAATTTCGAAAGATGCGGAACAACGACCGTGAGAAGCTGCAAAATAATTGAGGCGCTAATATAGGGCATTATGCCCAAGGCGAAAATCGTTAACCTCGATAAAGCGCCTCCAGAAAAAATATCAAGGAAGCCCATGAGGGCCCCACCTCGTTCGGTGAGAAACTTAAAAAGCTCTTCATTATTGATTCCGGGGGTGGGGACATGAGCCCCAATCCGATATACTGCAAGCATAGACAAGGTAAATATTACCCGGCTACGCAACTCCGGAATTTTAAAAATGTTTTGAATGCTCGTGACAAGCCGCTCAAGCACGGCCGATCACCTTTGCTTGCCCACCGGCACTCTCAATTTTCTGTTTGGCGGAATCACTAAATTTATGTGCTTCAACAACTATTGGACGGTCGATTTCCCCAGAACCAAGTATTTTAACTTGTGGGTTTCGCCCTTTAATTAACCCAATTTCCCTAAAAACGGTGGGGTTAAAGTTCATGGTTTTTTCCTGGGCAAGCAGGTCTTTAAGATTGATCACGGAATACTGGATCCGGAAAATGTTTGTAAACCCACGCTTGGGTAATCTGCGGGCAAGTGGCATTTGCCCTCCCTCAAAACCAGCTTGATTAGCCCGACCAGAACGGGCCAATAACCCCTTATGCCCTTTTCCAGAGGTTTTGCCTAAACCTGACCCAGGCCCACGGCCAAGGCGCTTCCTTTTGGTTCTTGATCCTGGAGACGGATGTAAATCGTGTAGCTTCATGAAACTGCAACCTCAATAAGATGCCTGACCTTATAAATTAATCCTCGTACTTGGTCTGTATCCGGACGATTGACGGTCTGTCCGATTTTCCTAAGTCCGAGCCCCAATAAAACCACACGCATCTTATCTGGATGGCCTATTGTGCTTCGCTTTAATGTAATTGAGAGATTGGTTGGTGTCACCATGATTTCCAGGTTTCCTGACTGGTCATTAGATATCGATTAATCTTCCATCCCGACAGCCGTTCGACGCATCTCCCTTACTTCCTGTGGATCACGCAGTTGGCTCAACCCTTGAATAGTTGCCCTCACTGCATTAAACGGATTCCCACGGCCTAGGGTTTTCGCAACGATATTCTGAGCACCAGCCACCTCCAACAACGAACGTACTGCTCCTCCGGCGATGATCCCAGTACCCTGTTTTGCAGGTTTCAAGACAATGTGCTCTCCACCAAAATACCCATGCACCTCATGGGGGATAGTATTTGATTTAAGGGGGATCCTGATAAGATTTTTTTTTGCATGAGCCACAGCCTTAGCTATGGCAGATGGAACTTCAGTCGCTTTACCTTTTCCCACACCCACCCAACCATCGCCATCGCCCACAACCACCAAAGCCGAAAATGAAAAACGCTTTCCACCTTTCACTACTTTGGCTACACGGTTGATTACAACCGGCTTATCTTTTAAATTGAGCTCTTCAACATTAACCCTCACAGAAGTGAATCCTTCCCTTTAGCAAAATTTAAGGCTGGGCCTGATTAGAATTTGAGTCCTCCCGAACGAGCGGCATCCGCCAAAGCCTTTACCCGACCATGATACAATCTTCCACCTCGATCAAAGACCACTAGTTCAATAGGTATGGCTTTTGCCCGTTCAGCGATTGCTTGTCCCACC
>JACDDF010000100.1 GCA_013817135.1 Nitrospirales bacterium | reverse complement strand
CCCCATGGGACATGTTCAGTCAATAATTCAAGTAAGAATTGTCAGGCAAACTCAAGCAGTCACGCCAGAATAGTCGCAGATGAAAGTGTGGCAAAAGGTCGATGAAAGTACCATGCCAAAGCCGTGTGGCCAGGAAGATTTTATTCTATAGGAACCCGCTTCAGAAACGTCAGGAGAACCAAGAAACTAATCTATTAGTTGACAGGTCTTCGCCACAATACAGCATTCAAACCTCATCCTGAACCATGAGTCAATCGGTCCCTGGGAGCGTTGTCCTTCCCAAAGCACAACGGGTCCTTCAAGCCTTTCAGGCCGTCAACCGAGCAACAGGAGTCCGTGGAGCTCTCCGCAGCCGCTTCCGAAATTGAATAACCTGGGCCTGAACTGGACCATCAGTGCGATGATGATTAATGACGGGGTCCATCAGGTTCCCGCACATAATACATCGATACGCTTTAATCCAAAGTTCTCCCATCGCTCCCTTAATGTCCAGACAATCATCAACCACCATAAGCCCATTACATCGTACACACGTCATAACTCTACCTCCTTTGAAAGCCTCCTGCTTCCCACTCTTCTCAACGGGTGAGTCAATGCATCACGCGTGCCACGCACCACGTGAGGTCTCGAAAAGCACCAACTAATTAGGTATGTATGATTGCGGAAAATGAAAGGAGATCACTAGACAATCGAATGAATTTTTTGAGTCTACAATATTTTGTGATAAAAAAAAAGAGTAAACGCACATTTTGTGGGTACTAGAAATACTGACTATAAATTAGGCATCTTGTTGGTTTTGAAAAATATTATTTTTTGACTCCGCTCTCCACATATTTCTATTTCCATCGGCCTATGTCAGTTCAATTAAAAATATGGTGAGATTTGGCAGGCTAGTGGATATTTTGACAGGATCACTCATGAAGCTGGTTGTAGACCTGGCCCATTAGAAAGACCTTTTGTTTTGAATATGAGAACGTCAAAGGTACTCCCCAAACGAGCAGGCCTAGTGAGCACATCAATCTCTTCTTGATCAGATTCCCTATCACCTGTTGGCCCTTTATAATCCAGAATTCCAAGATTGCGCAGCCATATTCCTTGCGGGATAAGCCCATCCACCTCAAAACCGACCTCTTCTGCAAGGAAGCAAGCAGCGGTATAATCCACATCAGCCGTCAAATCTTGTTGGCCCACAGCAAAAAACTGGTCATATAATTGTTGCTGGTGATAGTAAGAACGAAGAGTCCCGTTTCTATGCCGATGTGAATATAAATTTGACGCGTGATCGCCATAATCGACAAAAATCACATACCCTGGATCCACAACTCTCCATATGCTTTTGAAGAATGGTTTCAACTCCAAACAAATTTCTGCGACTTGCCCTCGCCCAAGCTGCACCCTATCGCCACTCAACCGCTCGACTAAAGCCATAGTTGAAAGAGGTCTCGGTTGCTCACAAAACTCGCCATCCTCATCTAGATCCACATACAATTCCAAAACTTCCTCATGTCCCATACCCATCACTCGATGAACAGGCAACGCATCAAGCACTTCGTTTCCGAATACAAATGTCGGTTTTGGTGGTAAAGAGTCAATATTTTGGATTGCATGCAATCCTCTTTGCTGTTGATTGGCTCGCAACCCTTGGCTTGGTTCTAGAACTACGTATTCATGATCGTTTTCAAGACAAGAAATAATATTGTTCCCTAACTGACCTGTTCCTCCACCTAATTCCAAAACCCGTAGAGGAAAACCTATCACCTTCTCTGCATAAGTGATGGCTTTGGCAATGGCATATCCAAAGGCCGGAAATCTTGCATTGGTGTCAAACGGCCCATCAGGACTCCCAATTTTTGGTGCCTTTGCATAAAACCCCATATTTTCATCATATAAGGCCGCAGCCATAAAGTCCCTGAAGGTCATTGGCCCTTGCGTTCGAATTTTGCCCTTCAAGGCGTTGCCAAGTTCCGTATCAATCCGGTTCAAGGCAAGTCCAGCCTAATTTGTTGATGGTCAGAATCAAAAGAATCATGGAATGAGGAGTGGACCGGTCCTAATAAATTACTCGGGAGGAAGTGGCCATACAAAAAAAGGGTGCCATTTCTGGCACCCTTCTCCTGAGTATTAAAACTGACAAAAAGTAAATTACTTAATAACAGTCGATTTGGCCCCGGCTGGATTCGGGTTGGTTTTGTTGAGCGGCCCTTCGACTTGCGGTAAACGGCCAGCACCAGCCGACTTTTGTATCCGCCCACGATTAGGATCACTGACATCATTCATGGCTGCTTTGCTGCCAAATGCCTGAGAGGACAACAAACTCGATTCTCCTCCTGCATTCGTTTGGCCAGGATCATTGGCGGTAGCTTGACCTGTCACTGGAGACTTCCCAGCAGCCGGATACCCCGGGTGAGCTGGTAACAACCCTGGATTGGCAAAGGCCATTGATAGGGCGAAGGTGCTAGCACCCACCGTTCCAAGAAAAATTCCAATCCCTTTCATAAGACCGCTCCTTTGTTGGTTATGACTGGTTAACAATAGAAAATGGTCTGGATATGTACATGTCCTAATTTATTCAAATAGAAAAAGCGATCTTATTCAGATTGGCTGATAGTGTCAAGTTTACACAACAAAAATGGCAAAAAATTGCGAAATGTCGTCGCTTCAGGTACTTGCTTTTTCAATCAAACCGGACGGCGAGGCCGATACGGAGTTCTTGGTCGTGGGGCTGGCATGAGAATGGTGACGGTCGTTCCCTTATCTGGCTCACTAGCGATACTAATCTGCCCCTGGTGCTCTTCAACGACTTTTTTCACGGTCGCCAAACCCAACCCGGTCCCTGATCGCTTTGTGGTGAAATAGGGCTCAAACACCTTATCCACAAACTCGGCTGGAATGGGCACTCCATCATTGGCAATAATTATCTGAAGTTCAGGCTTTCGAGCTCTGGTGAGCATGACTTCCACCCGCAAATGACCTCCAGGAGACATGGCTTCAATGGCATTTTTGAAAATACACAGGAATACATGTTGCATTTTCACTTCATCCCACCGGACTTGGGCCAACCGAGCCGGCACCTTTTTGATGACCTCAATGCGATTTACGCGAATGTCCGTCGACACCAATGAAAAAGCCTTATCCAATAGATCCTGAACCCGGCACATCTTTCGTTCAAGTTCCAATGGCTTGGCAAAATCTAGAATTTCATTCAATACGGTTTCAATACGAATCATATCCCGCATGGCATTTTCCACCCGGGTTTGCGAATCAAAATCTAGGTCGGCGTCGGTCGTAATTTCTTCTAGCTGAGCCCTGATAAACCCAATAGGTTCACGGATTTCTGTGGCCAGAAACGAGCTCACTTCATGCAGTGCGGCACGTCGCTCTTCCTTACGAACATCCCCTCCCTCCGGTGGAGTAACAATCACCTGCCCTTTGAGTGCAGGTTGTTCCGGTTGAATAGGGGCGACATCCATGACGGAAAGGTGACACGATGGATCTTCAAACAATTCCACCAATTTGGTCGTAATGGTTTCGAGACTTTTGGAATCGCTCCCAGTTTGATCGAAATTATTAGGAGTTTTTGACGCTAACGTGACCGTACCCGCCACTCGTCCCCTGACGTAAAAAGGAACGACAATTGTCGACGCGAAGCGATCACGATACAGCTGCTTATAGTCGTGAAACCGCCCTTGGGTCGAAGCCAAATTATTGTCACAGCGAGGCTTTCGATGACGAACAGACCACCCGGAAGCCGAATCATCTAAAGAGAGAAGCTGCCCCGGGGTCACATCCCGTTTCTGAGTTCCGAATACACCCAACACTTCCAGCGTCGCGGCAAGAGGGTCATAAATGCTGACCCAGCCACGATCAAAAAACAGGCCCCCCTCCACTTCTTCTGTTAAAATGCTCCCTATCCGCTCTTGGACCTCCGCAGTCGAATACGTTCGAGCCACCGGCGCATGACCCTCTTCCCCAGCCACAGCCAATGCCACAGGTTCATTACCCACTAATGGCTTGCTCAAAATCAGTGAGGAACCAAATAGTCCCGCTTTCTTTAATTCTGTAGAAATATGCGAGACATTGGTTGAGAGAGTCGTTTTTTCTCTTTTGGTCAGCGGGGAATTTTCTCTCCTGGCCAGCACCAGCGTGCCATACACCAGGCCCCCAAATTTTAACGGTAGGACTAACGCGACCTTGCTCCCAGGAGTGACCATGCGAATTCTGAGTACGCTCTCCAACTCCCCGCCAACCCCATTACGGACGGCGACACTTTTCAAATCTTCCATTGAAAGCGCCCTAAGAATCGCGCGGACTTCCCTTGGAGAAAACCCCCGGGAAACCTGCTCGACTAATGGTCCACTATCATGTGTCATAATCGCAACTAAGACCGCTTCCATCCCGACCTCATTGACCACAGAGGTCAGAATCTTTTGAAGGGTACTTTGTTGCTTGGCGGCTGGTGTGGATTCAAGGCGATTGGACATGCATGCGTTTCCTCTCAGAATATTTGCGCACAATAACAGTGTGGGATATGCCGATGGTTAAGGGGGAAGGGTTCTTTCCCAAACCCTCTATATATTCCTAAATCTCTCATCAACGCCAGGATGGAACTTCCAGGGGTTGTCCCGTTAATTAATATGGCGAATTTTTCGACCGGATGAAGGATGAGTGACAATCTCTATTCGGCCTTGCTCGGAAATCCAGAGATTTAATACTCCACTGACCAGACTAATAATGAGCGCGCCACCCACCGCTGGCCAAAACCCTGACACAATAAATCCTTTGACCAGGATTGATACCAGATAGAGGAGGAATCCATTAATGAGAACCATGAATAGCCCTAACGTGACGAAAATAAATGGAGCTGAAAGCAGATAAAGCACGGGGCGGATTATGGCATTAAGAAATGCAAGAATAATCACTGCCGCGATCCCCGACGCAACCCCTGTGATTTCAATGCCTGGGATAATCTGGCTTGCCAACAAAACCGCAAACCCCGTAATCCCGCATCGAATAAAAAAACCCTTCATGGTTGCATCATACCGACCCTGCGGTCGTGGCCTCAAGCCATGGCCACCAATGGCGGGGTACACCTCCTTGGGACACGGTGGTTCATAATGAAGATTCGTCGACTCTGAAAACGAACAATCCTCGCCACAAAGTACTAAAAAGAACCGCAGTCAGGGGTACAAAAATAAAGCTTCCCACGATACCCATCAGCATTTCACCAATCCAGAAAGTCACCCCCAAGTTAAAGGCCAGAACGCCGTAATAAAGGCCAATTCCTAGAATCAATTCCCATTTCACCACCTCAAAAGGAATGGGGTCTGACGCACATGGGCCTCGTTCCAACCAACGGTAGCCCAGAAGTGAGAAAAATCCGACCACGGCCCATCCTGCAAAATTCGCGAGGGGAACACCAAATACACCCCCTCTTGTGGATAGCCATAAATTTTCCCCAAAAACCATCGATCCCCCTGAAGAGCCACTGGATCGATTATCACATCAGAAAAGGTACAAAACACGACGGTTAAGCCCATAACAGGCCACGAAGTTCGTAGCGTCTGATCGGAAACGCCATCCCTGTTGCCCGGCCTGCTTCGCAGACGGCAGGACGAACACAAGAGCCAGACAATAGCTGGCAAACAATAAAAACGAGAAGGAGAGAGAATCCATGAAGGGGATATTCGAAAAGTACAATTCATGACCTTGAGTTGACCCGGTATAAAAATACTCTCCAAAGGGGATCCCAATCCGTGTTGAGGCATATTCACAAATAAAAGCAATTGCCCACGTGAGGCCGAAAAATCTGCCGGGCCGCCGCCATCCTAAAAGTTTTTGCCCGCTATATAGGGAGACGCCTAAAAAGACAAACACATAGGGCCTGAGTATGAATGTGTTTGTGAGAAGATAAAAGTATTCCAAAGCTTAGCTTCGTCAATGGGAAATGGCTAAGACTTGAGAGGGGTGTCAGGCATATCCATGTTGGCGAAACCATTCTACTGACTTTTTTAAGGCCGTTTCCACCGGCGTCTGTGGTAACTCCAGTTCCTCTCGCGCCTTGGTGCAATCATAATACATGTAATACTTGGCCATCCGCACCCCTTCCAAAGGAATTCTGGGGGGACGGTGGGTCACCAGATTGGCAATCCATTGATTCACATGCGCCATGGGAAGCACGAGCCTCCAAGGCAATCGAAGACGCGGGGCAGGCACTCCCGTTAGTCGACTGAGTATCTGACACACTTCTTTCAGTGTAAGATTCTGATTGCCCAGAATATACCGCTCACCCACCCGACCGCGCTCCATCGCTCGGACATGCCCTATAGCCACATCCTCAACATCCACCAAATTCATCCCGGTCTCTATATACGCCAACATTCGGCCACGCATAAAATCCACAATAATTTGGCCAGTTGGAGTGGGTTTGACGTCCCGCTCTCCCACTGGGGCCGTTGGATTGACAATAACCACAGGCAAGCCCTCTTGAGCCATACGGAGGACTTCTTGCTCCGCCAAAAACTTAGATCGCTTATAATCCCCTGCCAGTTGGGCCAACGTGGGAAAGAGTGTTTCATTCCCAAGGCCCCCTTGATCAGGCAACCCGATCGCACCAATCGTACTAGTGTAAACAATTCGTTGAACACCTGCCTCTCTTGCTGCACGAAACAAATTTTTGGTCCCCTCGACATTGATGGCATAAAAGATAGAAGGGTCTTGATCCCACAACGCATAATGCGCCGCCACGTGATAGAGCCCTTCGCAGCCGGCAATGGCTTTCTTGAGGGACAGGTGATCCTGCAAATCTCCATGAACGGTTTCGACGGGTAACCCGTCAAGATTTTTCAGATTGCTGGTGGGTCGAACCAGGACACGGACCTCATCGCCTTTCGCAACGACTGCCCGTGTCACCGCAGCCCCAATGAAGCCAGAAGACCCTGTAATGAGTACTTTCATAAAATTCTGACGTTGCCAACGCGTTTAATAACAATCCAGCATGACCTACACCGACAGAACTGTTGTAAATGAGAAAGGGTGGGATGGCGTAAGGTCGTATTCAAGACCGCAGGGCCATACAATTATAAAGGCTCAAGATCGTCGCGCCATTATATAAGTGGCAATGTGTCGTAAGGGGTCGGCCTGCTTATCAAAAGTATCCAATCGGGTTATCGCGCGCTGGACACATTCCTCTCCCAGTTGCCTGG
>JACDDF010000099.1 GCA_013817135.1 Nitrospirales bacterium | reverse complement strand
AAAGAAAGGTAAGCAATGGCACAACACACGATTACGATGATTCCTGGAGAAGGAACCGGTCCGGAGATTTGCGAAGCGGTACGAATGGTTATCGATGCCAGTGGCGTCGATATCAAGTGGGAGTATGAGGAAATCGGACTCGATTGCCTCGAGAAACACGGCACATTGTTGCCCGACAAAACCATTCAATCGGTTGCCAAAAACAAAGTGGCCTTGAAGGGTCCGACCACAACACCGGTCGGGACCGGGCACAAAAGCGCCAACGTGACGCTTCGAAAGGTGTTTGATTTATACGCCAATGTCCGGCCGGCCAAGTTGATTCCAGTGGTAAAGCGTCCCTGGGATCACATCGACATTCTGAATTTCCGTGAGAATACGGAAGATTGCTATGCAGCCATTGAACACATGGTGTCCGATGAGGTGGCTCAATGTCTCAAGGTCATTACCTGGCCGGGATCCTATCGGATTGCCGACTTTGCGTTTCAATGGGCCAAAACCCACGGTCGGAAAAAGGTGTACTGCGTCCATAAAGCCAACATTATGAAAATGACCGATGGCCTGTTCATGGATGCGTTCAAAGAAGCAGCCAAAAAGTATCCCGACATCGAAACGGGCGATGTCATCGTCGATAATTGCTGCATGCAATTGGTTCGGAATCCTGCTCAATTCGACTGTTTAGTGCTGCCCAATCTGTATGGGGATATTCTCACTGACCTCTGTGCCGGGCTTGTCGGTGGATTGGGTTTTGCGCCAGGAGCCAATGTCGGGGACAACTGCGCGATCTTTGAAGCGGTCCACGGGTCGGCACCCAAATATGCGGGACTCAAGAAAGTCAATCCTTCCGCCGTCTTGATCTCGGGCATCATGATGTTGCGATGGCTCAAGGAGGAACAAGCCGCCAACCTGATTGAAAAATCGATGTTTGCGGTTCTGGATGAGAAAAAACACGTCACGTACGACGTGGGTGGAACGGCCAAAACAGACGAATATGCCCAAGCGATCGTGGACAAAATGGGTGTGATGGCTGGGAAGTAACCTCCGACTGAGATGCTGGTGAGTTCAGAGCGATTAATCAATTTGTGGAATAACACATAAGAAAGGAGACCTCGATGAATTTTACCGCTGAGGCAATCAAAACACGGAAAAAGAAAGACACCAAATTAGTGGGGATTGACGTCTATATCATTACGGAAGAGGGCATTCCCCAATTTAAAGAGTATGGCCCATTTAAATGTGAGTTCATTTCTAACCGAGGGACAAAAGTGTGGCCGGGGTATGTGAGCCCTGACCTGCTGATGGTGAATTGGTACCGATGCCGGTTTATGGCAACCAAGGACATTCAGGATGCCGATGTCAACACATTCCTGGAACAGTTCGGCCAAAAGTGGTGGTGGTCGGCGGTACAGAAATTGTGGACCTATAACGGTGAGGCCGGGTACAGCAAGGCGTACTGAGAAGCAACACTTGGGACAAGGGAAGGCGGAGCGGAAGAGAGGCATTTCCGGGTATAAATCAAACAATGGAGAGCGAAGTCATGCTAACCACGTTGAGCCAGGCAAGCACGGGAAAAGCCGTCGGTGAAGCCGTCTGCACATTCTGGAGTGATTTCCTAGAGTGGAATCAGATTGAAGTCCAGGTCTTCCTTCCTGCGGATCAAATCATCGTTTCCTTAAGAGGGATGCTTTCTCCCGCGGAACAGAAAATGGCTGCCACCTCCGAAGGCCGCATGCGTATGAAGCAGATACGGCGTGCCCTCATAAATCAAGGTCGCAATGGCTTGTGTGAAGCTATTGCGACAGCCACCCAGACGACGGTGTGTATAACGTTAACCACTATCCATGTGTCGGCGAACGAAGAAAGGTTTACATTGGTATTTGGGGCCAATGAGGTCAAGGCCTTAGCCCACTAGAGGATAAGTAAGAGGTTCGTGAGTATACGAGCCATGAGGAGCCAGATGTGAGAATGTCCCCATGAAACACTTGCGACAGTTAGAAGATCAGAGTGTGTATATCCTACGGGAGGCGTATAAGCACTTTGAGCATCTGGCGATGCTCTGGTCGATGGGAAAAGACTCGACCGTCCTGCTTTGGCTCACACGGAAGGCCTTCTTTGGCCACGTGCCGTTTCCCCTCGTTCATATCGATACGGGCTATGAAATGCCTGAACTGATTGAGTATCGTGACCGGATCTGTCGCGAATGGCGGTTACGCCTGGTGGTCGGCCAAAACCAGGCGGCTCTGGACCAGGGGATGAGCCACACGGTGGGGCGAGTGGCCTGTTGCACAGCTCTCAAGGTCGAGGCGATGAATCAGGTCATTGCCGAGCAGGGCTATTCAGCCATTATTCTGGGTATTCGATCGGATGAAGAAGGGACCAGAGCGAAAGAGCGTTATTTCTCGCCACGCAACAAGCAAGGGGAATGGGATTTCCGTGAACAACCCCCGGAGCTATGGCATCAATATAAAACATCATTTCCTGATGGTGAGCACATTCGTATCCACCCCCTTTTTGACTGGACGGAAATGAATATCTGGGAATACCTTCAGTTGGAAGATGTTCCTCTTCCAGACATGTATTTCAATAAAGGGGACGGGACGCGTTTTCGCAGCCTGGGGTGCGTACCCTGTACGAAATCTGTGAATTCTCCTACAAGCAGAGTGGATGAAGTTCTCATAGAACTTCAAAACACAAAGATTGCGGAACGTGTGGGGCGTGCTCAGGATGAAGGCCATGGGATGGAACAACAACGCAAGCTTGGACATATGTGAATCAACGGCGAAACGATTCAGAGGACAGACCCGTCGGCCA
Source organism: Nitrospirales bacterium (assembly GCA_013817135.1). Taxonomy (GTDB): domain Bacteria; phylum Nitrospirota; class Nitrospiria; order Nitrospirales; family UBA8639; genus Nitrospira_E. The sequence goes on along the minus strand of JACDDF010000099.1, from coordinate 4,457 downwards.
TGACGAGCGCGGCCTCACGCACAGTATCAGCCGTGGCGGTAGCAAAGAGAAGAACTTTGGAAACAAATACCAATGGAGACAGTCTAGGTCCCGTATCTTTTTTAAAGTGGAATAGGGCAAAACTTATGAGTACTTTCTGGGAAACTCACAGGCCTCAGATGATGGGCAAAGCAATCAGACGGATTTTGATGGTCACAGGGATGGCGTGGTTGAGCCTTGCCGGACTCATGGTTTCGACAGCATCAGCAGCGCCAGCTGATCATATCGTTCTTGTTGTGCTGGAAGGGGTCAAGCCATCCAACATTCAAAATGGGGCCATGCCAATTCTTGCTAAATTAGCGAGAGAAGGGGCCGTCACATGGTCGGCTCAATCCATTACCCCACCGCTCACCGTGTCGGCCATGGCCTCACTTCTCACCGGCCTTCCAGTCGCCAAACATCGAGTGACTGCCGAGTGGGAAACCTACGATTTTGCCCGGTCGTTCATGCGCTCGCCCACGGTCTTCGACTATATGGATCTAGCAGGCGGAGCGGACACCGGTGTGTTTCTCATGGATGAACGGCTTTATCAATTGGTCCGGCCTGAAATTTATGTCGACTCTCAAGTGTGCGGCTATACCAAACCACAATGTACGCCTGAAACCGTGTCGGTCTTCATTCAAGACTTTCTCCAAAAGGTTACTAGCCAGGGTGGCTATGGGTTCCGGCTCTTTGGCGTGCCAAACCTTCTGTTGGCACATTTCCCAACAGCCGCCCGAATTGGAAAAAAATATGGCTGGGATTCACCAAAATATTCTGCCGAGATCACTTCCATTGATAACGCCATTGACCAAATCATGAAGAATTATGAAGAAATTGGCGTCTTAGACCGCACGATATTCATTGTGACTGGATTAAACAGTGGTCCCCTCTATCCTCTCGCAAAAAAAGTGAAGAAGGGGGAAACAGTGGCGCTAGCCCCCACTGTCCCGTTAATTGCTTGGGGGACAAACGTGAAAAAACACCACGCTATTTCCCAACCGGTCAGCTTGTTGGATGCTGGAGCCACAATCATGTACGCCCTCGGATTAGAAACCCACACCGAATGGGACAGCCATGCCGTGAAAGAGATTTTTCAAGCTATCCCGGAACGGAGGACCACGGACAATGAACTCAAGAAAATTTACTAAGTTAACTCAAGCCCACCTGTGGAAAGGACGCCTCGCCCTTCTCTGGGCGGTTGCTTCTCTTGTCATGGTCCCGGTCGGGCAAACAGCCGAGACGATCAATCCGCTCTTGCGGGAATTTTCCATCACGGTGGACGCAACGGCCCTGGTTCCTCCGACCTCGTGGAACGTACCAGGAGTGACCCCATTGATTTATACCATGGATCCAATCAGTTCCGAGGCATTGACAACCACAGCGGTGAAAGAACTCCGTCTCAATCCGGGGCAGTACCAATTCGGGACCTATACTTTTAATTTTCCTTTTACCGTGTCCCGCATGGGCTTGCTTCAATTTGACTCGTCATTGGACCAATGTGTGAAAGGGCGAGGGACGCACAGGCTGAACGTGCTGTGTAGTCATACGCAACCGTATCCACAGCAACCTGATTATTAATCCTTGGTAAGGATTTAGCCGAGCACTCCCAATTCAATGGTGCGTGGGCGAGTTGAGTCCTATTTGAGAGAGAAATCCCATGAATCGAATTGTACAACACATCTGTCACGTGGCCACCACACTGGCCTTTTTTGCAGGAGGCCCTCAGGTGACTACGCCCCAGGTCCTTGCTGCGACCGACCCATCCAATCAACCAAGCCACGCGGAAGCATGCCATGGGGCAGAGGTAGAGAGTATGTCCAGCCTGGTTCTACAGTACGCGGAAGCTATGGCGGCTGGGCGAGTGGAAGAGTGGGCGTCCCTCGATCTGGGTTGTTTAGCCAGACAGCAAAAACAGAGAGGGTCCTCTAGTAACCCTCTCTCGGAATCAGTGGCCAACGCCTGTTGGGAGGATACCTTAACTGCCCACCAGGAGATGGTTAGTGATGAGCCGGAATCAGGAATTTTTGGTGCTATGGGGCGAGGAACAGGGTTTGGACTCATCCATGAGAGCCATCAACATGCGGATTTCTGGAAAGATTATCCGCCGGCAATAGCGCTCTCCCCGGCAGTTTTCCCTCAAGGCGAGCAGGCTACTCTTTCCCAAATGGCTGTGGCAATGACACAGCCACCCCGTCCAGGGGGCTTGATCCTTGTGTCCGAGGAGAACTCGGTCGAAGTCCAAGTTAGAGAGGTACATCTCCTCGTGACCTACCCGAATCCTATGGTGGCACCTTTGGCCTTACGGCCCGGTGAGCCCTGGTGGGCCAGTGGAGTTATCCGTCGATATGGTCCTGTTCGAACGCTTCTTGCCAGATTTTTCGTGGTCAGTGGTCTTCGGAATTATGGTTATGCCGTGGACCAGGCGATCGTGAACGAGGCACTCGTGGATGCCCCGCAACTAGCGCAGCCCGGCTCCCCTGGCATTCTGCCCGAGTCCCCAAAATGGTGGGACCGTGACCAGTCTGCGCAACTCTTTGAAGACGAGCTACGTCAGTCTCAACGATTGGATTCGGTTACTGACCGGCTCGGGAAGTATCGCCGTCTCTTGTTATTAGACCCCAATAACCCTGCCTTAAATGCGGCTTTAGGGAATGATTTGTACCGGACCTTTCTTCGGGAGGGAATGGTTAGAGGAGGAATTGGCGCAACGGATGAAGCCACACAAGACAGACTTGTCGAATTGTACTGGAACCTTCAAGCCCAGACCTGGCGACAGGAATTTACCGAAGTAGCGACGGGTCACTCCCGTGCGGCGGATGCGTTCTTTGCCGCCTTTCCCGCTTTAGAAATCGCCGTCCGAGATAACGCAGGCACCCCAGAAATGAAGCGCATTCTTGGAGTCTTATATCGCTGGAACAATGATTCAGCTTCGGCCCTACGCATGCACGAAGAACTATTGGAAAAAGCCTCCCCCACGGATCAAGTCCTTCGGGGCCAATTATTGTCGGAAATTGCCTGGGACCGAGTCCAGTGGCTCTCCTGGAACCGGCGCTATGACCATCCATGGCTTCCCCAAGCGCGTGAGGAAGCCAAAGAATCACTCCGCCTTTCAGTCTCTCCTCTAGATAAGCTTGTCGCGGCGCAGGCGTCCTTGATCATTGAGGCTTTATCGGTACCTCGAGATCAAGCGCGGCTACAAGCCAGTGTGGAATTTTCCAGATCTTTACACGATCAGATTCTTGGTATTGCTGGGGTCTGGCCTCATTTAATTGGGAATGATCTAGTGAAAGCCCTAGTGCCGGAGGGGACTCAAACCGTAATTTCTCCACCCGTACGATCATCTGAAGTTATGGATACCGTTGTGCATCATACGATTCAAGATCACAACATGTTTCGAACTTGGGATTTCGACCAGGATACCGTTGGGAGTGTTCCCTCCGGTTTTACTGGTGGGACGAACAATCAAAAAATATTTGACTTTTGGCAAATTGCGGTGGATTCAACGGCCCGTTCCGCGCCACAAGTGCTCACTCAAACTTCACCCTGTTTGGAGCCTGGATGTTTTCGGGTATTACTGGCCGACACAACCCCCTTTGAGCAAGCAGATATTGTTGTGAATTTTCGGCAGGTGTCCTCAACGGGACAAGGTGAGGCTGGCATCGTGTTGTCAGCCAAGGATAATCTGAATTTTTATGCAGTGACCGTAAACCCAGGTACCGGTCAGTTGAGTTTGTATCGGATCAAGAACGGAAAAACACACTTACTCGGAACTGGGCAGGGAAAATTGAAAAAAGGCTCCTGGCATGTTCTGAGAGTGCAAGTCGTAAATTCCGCCCATGTAGACCATCCTCGGTTAGAGGTGTATCTGGATGGGTACGAGGCGCAGTTGCCGGCTGTTGAACCACTGCAAAGCGGAGGGCAGATAGGGTTGATCACCACAGGGGAATTGGCGGCGAACTTTGATCGATTTCATGCTATCGAAATGATCACGAGCCGCCCCCTCTCAAAACCTGCGGCATACTGAGAAGCAGGGCAATAGGAAAGAAAGGGGAGTCAAGCTAGTGATAGTGAACCAGGTAAGCACGAAAAAAGCGCTTAGTGAAGCCCTCTGCACATTCTGGAGGGATTCTCTCGGGTGGAATCAGGTTCACGTCCAGGGCTTTTGTTCCGCGGATCAGATCATCGCCTCCTTGAAAGGGACCCTTTCTCCTGTGGAGCAAAAAATGGCTGCCACTTCTCAAGGTCGTATTCGTATGAAGCAGGTGCGGCGTGCCTTGCTAGATCGAGATTCCGATGGCTTGTGTGAGGCCATCGCGGCCTCGATTCAGACGACGGTGTTAATAACCTTATCCACTATCCATGTGTCGGCCAGCAAAGAGATATTCACATTGGTATTTGGGGTAAAGGGGTCAAGAGCTTTGCCCATTAAGGTTGGT
>JACDDF010000098.1 GCA_013817135.1 Nitrospirales bacterium | reverse complement strand
GTTCGAATCTCACGGTGATTCACGAAATGAAGCAAATGACCAACCCCATCGGTATCCCAGCCATAGCGGATCGGGGTTCCCAACGTGACGACATCGACCGTTGCGCCGTTCAACACGGTTTGATCCATAACAAGACCATACATGTGTTCGAGTTGGGCTACTGACCGATTCTCTGAAGGGCACCCTTCCCAATACTTGGCCAAAAGCTCAAAGACGCGCCCCCTCATTTCCGATTCCCCTCTAGCTAGAATATTCGACAATAAAGCCAACACCTGACCGGCATGCCCATGGCCAACGATAAGAAGCCGATCATCCTTTGTTAGGCCAAGCTCAGAACCCCATTTTTGAAGATACAGTAAAAGATGCATGGCGGCTTCGACCCGGCCAACATGATGATTAATCGAAGACCAGACGTATCGACCACAAGGAATCGATTGGTCGATTCCCTGAGTCAGGGCGAGTTCAAATTTCCCTACATACGACGAAGAAAAATTTCCTATTTCCTGAGCGAGCACGTCCAACCCCTTGTGAGTTGCTTCATCGTTTGCCACAGGAGGATGAATGGGATCTCCTGGGAGACAAATACCGTTTGTGGCAGGGCGAAGGAGAGCCAGCAACGATTCTAACCCAGATATTCCCCTGGAATATCCTCGTTTTAAACCTCCGACCTCATCTAATCTGGCAGCCCCAAAGAGATCCATAAAGGGAAGACCATGGAGAAAGAGGATCCCCTTCACTCGGGATTGGCACATGTGTTCGCCAACGCCAGCCATGGCTTGGCCCCACGCAGGCGAATCTGGAGCCGCTCCAGGCTGAAAGGTTCGATAACCCACCCTTGCTCCAGGGTCCGACTTGGAATAATTGGCATGTTGGAAATTATTTTCGTGAGGCATTGTGAACCATTTGTGCTGTGGGACCTCCATTCATAATGGATACCCTAGACCGAGGGCAAGAGAAGCTTGAAAATTTTTGGGCTCCTTTATTATAGAAAGAAACGCCTGGCCTTCTCAGTTGGTTGACCGCCTGAAAATCTGCATGATAAGTTCAAATCCGACCACTCGTCTGACAGTGGAGGAGAAGTTTCCTACTAAGATAATATAAGGTTCATTCCCAATTTCATCTATCATTTTCTTTTCCTGGAGCAGGGCAGAAATTATGAGCACTTCCCAAATACCCCCCTCCCAACATCGTCGTGGTAAAACCATGCGGTGTTTTTTCCTCGCATGGAGTTTGGTCTGGCTTCCGCTAATCGGAGGAACAGCCTCGATTGCTTCCGCCACACAAGCCGAACACATCATTCTGGTTGTGTTGGAAGGGATCAAATCATCATCAATCCAAAACGGTGCAACTCCAAACCTGGATCGTTTAGCTAAGGAGGGAGTTGTGACCTGGTCCGCTCAATCCATTACCCCACCTCTCACTGTTCCGGCGATGGCCTCTCTGCTCACCGGTCTTCAAGTCGAGAAGCATCGGATAACCGCCGAATGGGAAACATACGATTTTGCACGTTCATTTATGCGTTCACCCACTGTCTTTGATTATATGGATCTGGCTGGCGGAAAAGACACCGGCGTCTTTCTTATGGATGAACGCCTCTATCAATTAGTTCGACCTGAAATTTACGTCGACTCCCAAGTCTGTGGCTACACCAAACCCCAATGCACGCCAGAAAGAGCGTCGGCATACATTAAAGACTTTTTAAAAAAAGTCACCAGTGAGAAAGGCTATGGCTTCCGGCTTTTTGGAGTACCAAACCTGTTATTAGTCCACCTGCCTACGGCGGTTAAGGTCGGGCAGAAATACGGGTGGGATTCCGAAAAATATTCCGCCGCCTTAATGTCAATCGACACCACTGTCGAACAAATCATCCAAACGTATAAAGAGCTTGGGGTATTGGACAAAACCATGGTAATTGTTACTGGCTTGAATAGCGGACCTCTTTCTACCCCTACAGGAGGTGTGAAACCAGTCCCTACCAGTCCTACTTCCCTTGAGTTAGATGCCACCATCCCCTGGATTGCCTGGGGCGCGAATATTAAGAAAAATCATCCCATCACCCAATCAGTCTCTTTGTTAGATACGGGAGCGACAATCATGTATGCCCTCGGGCTTGAAACGCATACAGAATGGGACAGCCACGCTATTGATGAAATTTTTCAATTCGTTCCAGAACGACGGACCACCGGCAATGAACTACAAAACAAACAATAAGACCATGATTCGAACACACTTCCCGCGTCAATTCACACATATCGTTTTCTGCCTGTTTCTCATTGGTATTTCTCCTCTGCTTGTTCAACTCGGGCACACCGCAGACCCTATCAACCCTCTGTTGCGACAATTTCCTATTACCGTGAATCCGAGCGCCCTTGCCCCTCCGACATGGTGGCACGTACCCGGCATGACCCCGTTGATTTGGACAAAAGATCCCATTAGTAGTGACGCCTACAAAACATCCGAGACCAGGACACTGAACCTCAAGCCTGGAGAATATCGTTTTGGGACTTTTACGTTTGATTTTTTATTCAAGGTGACCTTATCCGGAACCTTAGAATTCGCTCCAACACTTGATCAATGTGTAGATGGACGAGGAACACAAGTCCTGACAATTCGTTGTAGCCATACGCAACCCTATCCCCAAGAACCTGACTACCCGAAGTAATCGGAAGGGATAAGAAGGAAAAAAATGTCGAATTCTGTGCAAGACTGGATTGATGCCCTGGAAGATGCCGATGATGCCACGCGCGAGGAAGCGGCCAAGGCCCTTGCGGAAAAGGGTAACCCCAAGGCGTTAGAACCCCTCCTGAGCGCCCTCGAAGACGACTATTGGTCGGTTCGATCTCATGTCGGATGGGCATTGGCAAAAATTGGCGGGGAGAAGGCCGTTGAAGGCCTCATTACTCTTTTCAATGACAATATGATGGAAGTGCAAGCTGAAGCGATTCAGGCTATGGCCTCTATGGGAAATGGCGTTATCCCGCAATTACTGAATTGTTTGAAAGACAAGCGGTGGCGAGTGCGCGAACAAGCCGCCAAAACCTTAGGAGAATTGCGTGACTCTCAGGCTGTGCAAGGATTGATTCTGGTGTGTCGGGACCGGGATGGTGCGGTCAAGAGTGCGGCAGCCGAAGCTTTAGGTAAAATTGGAGATGCGAAGGCCATTCCAACCCTGATTAAGTTATTTAAAGATACATCCAAGATCGTACGGGAAACTGCCGGAACCGCATTGATGTACGTTGGGAAAGAATCGGTCGATGCTCTACTGGAGTCCCTCAAAGATCCCCACTTCGTCGTGCGCTGTCACGCCGTTCGGGCGCTAGGGGGCATGACAACGGATTATCAAATGGGGCGGGTGTGGGTACGTGAACCACGTGTCGTCGATGCCCTGATCGATATGGTAAAAGACCCCGATCGAGCGGTTCGCGAAGATGCCACCATCGCCTTGGGCAATATTGGCGATGCCCGTGCAGTGGATGCTCTCATGGAAGCCATGAAAGATGGTACAGTTAAACGCCATGCGATCGCGTCCTTAGGCATGATCGGAGATCCTCGCGCCTACCCTCCCGTCCTAGACGCCTTAAAAGGTAAGGGCATACATCAAGAGGGGAAGCCAACCCCTGGCTGCATTATCAGCGAGGACCTCTTAATTAAAGAAGCGGCTGCCACAGCCCTAGGTCATTTTCGACATCCCAAAGTCATTCCGGATTTAGTGCTATTACTCAAAGACCTGGTCCTTCGGGATTATGCCGCCAATTCCTTGGTGTTGATTGGAGATGCGGCCATTGAGCCACTGGTATGGTTCTTCCATGACCCGGATTTATCTAAAGTCCAGCAAGAAAGCGAACGGGTTTTGGCGTTTGCTACTACTCGAATGACGGCAGGAGGTGCTCTCAAAAAAACGGTCTTAGACACCCTGGATAAACTCGGGTGGCAACCAACAGAAGGCATCAGCAAAGAGACCAGAGAGATTGAATATACCGATATCTCTAATGTGTTAGGTGAGGGAGGAGAAGGCCGCTTTGGCAAGAGTGGGGACTTTGCCATGCCGGCCAAACCACCTAAAATCGAACGGTAATATACTCCAATTCCCGTGTCGGAACGTGACGAGACTCCATTGGCGGCTGTCCCATCCTCTATTAGTCTCGCTGGAAATGCAAAATTCCCCAGCTGAGGTGGCCACTTTTCCCAGCCTCTACCCAATGCTGGAGACCTACCTTCATAGTAGCCAGATAATCCTCAGTACAAACCCGAATGAGCGTATGATGTTGGGTGGTGAGCTCCTGAAGCACTCGCCCATAATGCGCTGCAAGATTCGCGGAAAGATCCTCAACTCCAACTTCTTTGAACCCGAGTTGGGCAGCCATCTTCCGATAGTATTCAATCGATCCCAGTGAATCCAAATGAATACGATTTAAAATTGGTTGAAGCACATCGGGAGAACAGGTTTCACTTTTCATCGGATCGGTAAAAATAAATTGTCCGCCCTTGGCCAACACCCGGTGGACCTCCTGGAAAACTTTTCCCCGATCTCCGCTATGTAAAATGGCATCCAGCGACCACACAAGATCCACACTCCCATCCGGCATGGGAATCGACTCAAAATTCCCGTCAATGACATTAATGGCTAAACTAATATGCTCTTTCTGATTGAGTTCTCTATTCCGCTTATTTTGGACTTCACTCAAATTCAGGCATCCAACCTGACATCCATATTGTCTCACGAGAAGACGCGCTGAACCTCCGTACCCCGACCCAATATCCAACACCCGAGTCGTTGAATCAAGATCTTTGACAGAAGCCGCCATTTTCTCCACAGTCCGTCGGCTGGCATCGAAAATCGAGTCGTTGTCGGATGTGTACAATCCAATGTGGATATCTTCGCCACCCCAGATCGTCGCATAAAACCGGTCAGCATCCGAACTGTTGTAATAGTCTCGAGCCGTATCCACGGTGGTGGAATAATTCAGATTCCCAAATTTGCCCATGATCGTGGTCGGACGTTCCTCATTTTTATAGAGTTTCTCCGCGACATGAACATAAAAATCGGGGTCCTCAACTTTATGCGTTTCTTGAAAGTCTGCATAGGTTTTTACTTGCTGAAAGCCAACTTCATTCATGAGCCGACGTGTATATTCTTTCCGCAGCGGAAACATATTCAAATGAAACGCTTCGCCATCGGGAAAGGTATATTTGAATCTGGCAAGCCCTTCATCAACATGTTCCGGCCCCGCTTTAACATTGTCTCCGCAAGAGTAATACACATGCTTCGAGGTAAACCCATTATCTAAAATTCCATCATAATTTCTTTGGTCCAGAATCAGCACCCCGTCGTGCCTTAGCGCTGTGTAAAATTCGGCTAAGGCTTTTCGCCGATCCTGCTCGGAAAAGAGATGGGTCAGGGAGTTCCCCAGGCAAATCACCGCATCGTATTTATTGTGGATATCCCGGCTCAACCAGCGCCAATCAGCATGAATAGTTCGCATAATAAACCCGGCTCGTCGGGCATTCTCAAACGCTTGGGCTAACATTTCCGGACTGCCATCGGCACTGGTGACATCAAACCCGGCACGCAAGAGCCGAATAGAATGAAACCCGGTTCCCGTCGCAACATCCAATATCCGTTTGACCCCCCGTTCCTTCAAAATCCTGATAAAAAAGTCCCCTTCACTTGAGGCCCGGGCATCCCAATCAATCAAGGCGTCCCATTTTTGTACAAAGCTATGAACATACTCCTGTTTGTATAAATCCGTCTTTCGTTGCGCAATGGGATTTTCCCCATACAATTGCTTGCTACCGGGCATCGTCGCTTTCTGAGTCATTAGGGGAAACCTCCTGGAGGGCTATCGCCCTCACCACCTCCTGAGAGTGCTGGGTACAAGTAAGTAAAGGTCTTGCGATTGACACTTCTCATGACAGGACTCGATTGGCCAATCGCGCAAAGACAGAACCTTAGTCCGTCTCAAGGACCAGAAATAAAGAAAGCCTCCGAACTTCTCCTTCGAGCGTAAGGGAGACCCGACTGTTGTGTGTGAGGTTTTCAATCTAACGCGTTAGGCCCTTCATCGCAACCCCTTCTGACGACGCACCCATTCATTCATCAACCCCAAAATGCCCAATACAGCAGGCAGTCCTAAAATCTTAGAACGAAAAAAGTTAATTACCGACACCTACACCGAAATTTGCCCACTCCTTGCCATTCTTTTCGGTTTGGCATGAACCGAGGTTTTCTTGTTCAACAACGCCAAGTATGGTAAGGCCTAACCTTCCCCATTCAATTCTATCGATCCATGAACCCACTGAAATCCACCACCCTTGTTTTCAACATTTCCTGCGCCCTCGCCTTTCTCTTTCTGCTTTGGGGTGCCTTAGCCCCAAAACATTTAGCAAAAATCACCGGCACCTTCCAAACGGCACTACTTGATTCGTTTGGCTGGTTATATGTCCTGGCAGCAACCGGTTTTCTTATTTGCGCGTTCTGTCTGATTTTTTCCCGATGGGGTGATATTCCACTTGGGCCCGATGGAGCCAAACCTGAATTTCCTCTCCATAACTGGTTTGCCATGTTGTTTTGCGCCGGGATGGGTATAGGCCTGGTATTTTGGGGGGTCGCCGAACCCACATCCCATTTTCATGACCCACCGATTGGAGAAGGAGGAACACCTCAAGCCGCACGCCTGGCGCTGCAATATTCCTTTTTCCATTGGGGCCTACACCCGTGGGGTATCTACACCATGGTGGGCATGGCCCTCGCCTATTTTCAATTTCGAAAAGGCACACCAGGGCTGTTTAGTTCAGGTTGTCAGCCCGTTCTAGGGAAACATGCCACCGGGCCGCTGGGAACGGCAGTGGATGTAACCGCCGTCTTCGCCACCGTTTTCGGCGTAGCAACTTCCCTGGGATTTGGGGCGGTGCAGATAAGCGGGGGACTATCCTATGTGTTTGCGGTGCCGAATACCCTCACCACTCAATTAACCGTTATCGCCATTGTTACCGTGCTCTTCATGCTCTCCGCTCAAACCGGACTCCAACGAGGCATTAAATACCTGAGTAATCTGAATATGATTCTGGCGTTGACTCTCCTGGTGTTCCTCCTATTTCTCGGCCCAACGCACTTCATCATGACCGTCTTTCCCTCGACCTTCGGAAACTACATCCAAAACCTCCCGACGATGAGCCTGAACCTCGCACCCTTCCGAGACTCGACCTGGATTCATAACTGGACCTTGTTTTATTGGGCCTGGTGGATTGCCTGGGCGCCATTTGTGGGGACCTTCATAG
>JACDDF010000097.1 GCA_013817135.1 Nitrospirales bacterium | reverse complement strand
TAAGCCTAAACCATGGTAGAGCGGTCCCATCCACTGGGCATCGCGCTTCGCCAGATAATCGTTCACCGTCACCAGATGAACCCCTTTTCCCTCCAACGCATTCAAATAGACGGGAAGGGTGGCGACGAGGGTTTTTCCTTCACCTGTGCGCATTTCGGCAATACGTCCCTGGTGCAGGACCATTCCGCCTAACAACTGTACATCAAAGTGGCGCATGCCAAGCCGGCGCTTGGACATTTCCCGGCATACGGCAAACGCCTCAGGGAGCAAATCCTCCAAAAACTCTCCAGCTTCCAGTCTTTTTTTAAAGATTGGGGTCTTTGCCGCTAATCCTTCGTCATCAAGAGGTTGCAAGGAAACCTCAAATTCATTGGCTCGAATCACTTGTGGTTTGAGCCGCTTCAGCTCTCGATCATTTTTGCTACCAAAGAGAATATTTAATAGACGAACAAACATGTCGACCTTATACCTCGAATACAGAAAAAGGGTTGGAAAAACTCACAATGGATAGGGATTGAGGGCTAGACACACCTTTCAAGCCGTACAGTTGCCCTAGTATACCGAATTACCGGTGGGAATCAACTCACGGGGAAGGGATTCATGATCGCAAAGACCCATCCAGTGACAGACGGCGACATGAACCGGAGGACAGCCATTTGCTTGACAGAATCTTTCGTATTTCCCTAGCATAAGCCTTCTTTTTATTCAGGGTTTTGGATATTTCTGGCCTGTAGATACCATGTCATATCGAAAAAGTCTCACCGTTGTTCTCATTATAATGCTTTTCCTCATCATGGGAAGCATGCACCTGACCTACGCTTCGCAAATTACGGAGCATACCCATCACCACACACCGGCCACACACAGCACGGGAGTCTGTTCGTGGATGTGCGCCGCCGCACAAACCATTTCCGGAGACAACCAGGATATTTCCCCTAGCTTTCACCTCCTTGCCCTTATGGAGCAGGTCTTCCCGGAGTTCCCTTCTTTTTTTTCCTCCACTTTTCTCCCAACCAGGGCGCCTCCTCTGTAACCCGTCGTAGTTTTGGCTCTGAGGCCGCTTTCACCATCACACGTTGAGTGTGGGAACGATCCCTCCAGGCTCAGCTAGAAATGGTGAGTTTTTCCCCATTCTTCCTTAGATCATCAAAATTGGTGGAATGGTTGTGGCAAAGCCCCCTCTCGAACAGGAAAACGCGCACTATATGAAGAAATTAAAAGTTTTAACAGGGCTATTCATTGTTGGCTTTTTCATTCTCCCCAATAATTGGATGCCTTCGGTTTGGGGCATGGCCAGCCGCCCACCATTAATAGGTAGCCCAGCACCGGAATTCCAATTAGAGAATCTATCAGGGGTCACCCAATCGCTTGAAGGCTATCGAGGCAAGGTGGTCTTGCTAAACTTTTGGGCAACCTGGTGTGAACCCTGTACAAAAGAAATGCCCGCCATGCAGACCACACACGAAAACCTACAAGATCAAGGATTTGTCATTCTGGCAATCAACGAACTGGAAGATATCAAGAAAGTCCGTGAACATATTTTAGAATATCAACACACCTTCGACGTTCTGCTCGATCCTGACAATCAGGTCGCCAATATGTATGGGGTGGTCGGTCTCCCCGTTAGCGTCTTCATTGATAAGACCGGACACGTTCGAAAAGTTGTCAAAGGAGGGCTTCTTACCGAGCAGTCTATCTTGCAAACGGTTCAACCCCTCCTTCAAGAATCCATTACGGAAATAAGGCCTCTCCCACCATCGTGAAACACAAGTCCTTTCAATATGGTAGCCTTCTCCTCCTCTGCTGCTTTGTGGGGATCAATGGCTGGGTACACTTCCAAACTATTGGGCACCTGCATGCCCATTCCCATCATCATGCTACCTCACATTCCTCCCCCCTCTGTACCTTACTCTGTAGCGCCGGGCAAACGGCACAATTCGCTGGAACTCCCTCACCACCCGTTATCCAACAGACCGCTTCCATTGAATCGACAGAACCCACGATTCTCTTAAACTATCAGGCAACTCCTCCTGTGTCCCGCGGTCCGCCATACAGTAAGCCTTTCTTCACGATTCTGTGATCATCCGTTATTCGCATTTGAGGACACTCTCTGATTTTTCAAAATGAGAAGTTCGTCCGTTATGGACGGCATGACTTGGCTCATATTTTATTGTTGTTTTTTTTTAAACTGATTTCCGTGAAACCTACACTTCGTGACATTCCATATTTCCTTGCCTGCATTCTTGCCATGGCTTCAGGTTGGACCGGCCTCCCAAACCCGGTTGAAGCCAGTTGCGGTTCGGCGAGTTGTTTCGTGGTGGTCAACTCCCAATCCAGTGGATCGCCAAAGGGTACACTCACCGTCAACGGAATTTATACCTATGTTCCCCAAGGAACGTTGCTAAGTGGCACAACGGGAATTATTCCTGCGGTGGAAACGGATTCCCGTGAACTGATTTTAGGTGACCACAAGGAGAAACGAACAATCAGTCAGCAATACACTCTTGATCTCAACTATGGCCTCACAGACAGCATCACGCTTGAATTAACGATGCCTTACAAAGTCATGCTCCATCGACACATTCAGGACATAGGGCGCGAAGGACCCAATGGGGAAGGGGTTCCAACCCTGTTTACGGACAATGGACTGGGAGATATGATCCTGACGACAAAATATACTTATCTCCCAACCATCAGAAATCTTTTAGTACCGGGCTTCGGCATCCAGTTGCCAACGGGAAAATTTCACGGCAAGATCAACGGCACGGACGAAACCCAGGAACCCGGCATCCAGCTCGGACGGGGAAATGTAGCTCTGCTCGCCTCTTTATATCAGTCGTATGAAATTATTCCGCACCGATTGAATCAATTCAGTTCAATTGGATATCGGCATACCTTTCGAAACAACCTGGGATATCAATTCGGCGATCGATACACGGCCAGTGTCGGATTGAATTTCCGGGCGTTTGAGTGGCTGGTGCTCAATGGACAATTCAACTACCGGCTTGTGAGTCATGATAATTTTTCCTCAAGCCTTTCGCGTGCACCCACGCCATCCGATCCTGAGTTTGGCACTGAAGAGGCCGTGGTGATCGATCCTACCATCAAGGACCGACGGGTCCCGACCACGGGATCAACCATCCTCATGTTTTCTCCGGGATTCTCCGTTAATGCCTGGCAGGGAATTTCTTTTTATTTTAATGCCCAAATCCCGATGGTTCGTGACTTTAATGGGAATCTGGCTCAAGGGGTCAGTTATCTGTTTGGATTCACAAAAACATTTCAGGTCGGCAGCCCATTTTAGAATGCGAGCGACCAAACAAGGAAGAGAACTGACTGGGAGGTCTCAGACATAGATTAATGATCCTATTCGGATTTACAAACGGATAGAAGCTTGATTCACGGATGATAAATAAATGAGAACGAGACTATTCAATATCCTGTGCTTTGCTCTACTGGTCGTTTTGAGCAATCTATCCTCTATCCAGATTTCCTTGGCTGAAGACCCAACTGATAGCTCAGAACCTATTGAAACATTAGACGTCATTGAAGTGACGGGAACAACAGTACCAAAAGCCAGTAGAACATTTGCATTCCCGTTACCCACTTTCAACCACTCATGGACACCCACGACATTTCACCACCTTGCTGTTCCCGATCTCCATTTCGTCAACCTGCCCCAGCAGCCCATGCCCCGTATTCTCCTAGACCGGATCGGAATAACACGCGGGCGATTGAAAAGTGTCAAACCCCTGAAAACCGAACGCCCCCTCTATCCCCGAATGGCCAGAGAGCAAGGCTGGCAGGGAAAGGTGGTCCTACGAACGCAAATAACCGCCGATGGCACAGTCACAAGTGCCACCGTTCAAGAAAGTTCGGGATTTTCTCTCCTGGACGAGAGTGCCGCACAATCGGTAAAGGGTTGGTCATTTGAACCAGCGAAAAATGGAGAATTCGCGGTTGCGTCCACCGTGGATTTGCCCATTCGATTTGATTTGCTTCAATAAACCTGGGGAATATTGCCAATATCAATAAGGTTAGCCCATGACACCTCTTCTCGCAAAAATCAGAGTCCTCGCGGTTTTTCTCCTCCTCACCCATGTCGGCATGGGCAGCCCCTCAAGTCAGGCTGGAGAAGCCCAGGACCTTCTGGCTCAAGCCTTTTCGTCCTATGAACAACAACAATGGACTTCGGCCATTACCCCCTTAGAGCGCGCGCTGGCCTTGTACCCCGGATACGCGGAAGCCCATCATTTGTTGGGATTAATCCTCAACAATCTTGAACAACCGGATAAGGCCATCATGGAGTTGCAACGGGCGGTGGAGGCCTATCCCAAATTTGCTCAAGCCTATGTGGATCTTGGCTCTCTCTACCAGCAACAGGCCCAATTCCCGAAAGCCGAGCAATCATTCAATCTTGCCTTGAAGGCCTATCCCAAGTTTGCGGAGGCCCGCATCGCGTTGGCGGCGTTTTTTGATCAACAACAACAAGCCCAGCAAGCCATCAAGGCCCATCAGGCCGTCTTGGAACTCGAGCCTCATCGCGTCGATTCGTTATACGGCATAGCGTATTGGCTCGCCCAGGAACAAAAGACTGATGAAGCCCAACGTTACGTCGACCAACTGGTCTCCCTTCATCCCACCTATGTGAATGGATGGTTAATGGCGGGATCACTTGCCCAACAATCTGATCACGTGGACAACGCCATTCAGGCCTACCAACATGCCGTCAAATTAAATAATGATTTAGTGAGCGCCTATTTCAACTTAGGCATCTTGTACCGGCAAAAGGAAGCCTTCAAGGAAGCGGCACAAGCTTTTCTACAAGTCACGAAACTCGATAAAAACAATGCGGAAGCTCACGCCAATCTGGGAGTCGTCTATGCGGCTCTGTCAAAAATTGATCAAGCCGAAGAAGAATATCAAACAGCCTTATCCTTAAATGATCAGTTGACAGAAGCCCACTATAATCTTGGCATGTTGTATGAGTTTCATCGCGATGCTCCACAAAAAGCTCTCAAACACTACGAAGAATTCTTGAAACTTGGGGGACAGGACGAACGAATTCAAACATTATTACAACGGAGCAAATCGTGAACTCCACGTTTGAAGATTCCTCTTCCGATTTCAATAATCGGATTTTTCTCCTGAGCGCCTTGGGAAGCGCCATTCTTCATGCAGGGATTCTTGCCGCCCTGGCGTATATTCCAAGTCCCCCTACAATCAAAGACCCCACGCCAACGATCCAGGTGACATTGGTTCCGGCTCTCCAAGAGATCAGTCCCACCCTACAACCCCTCACGAAACCCCTGACACCACCCCAACCGGATTTCGCACAACCCACGCCACCGTCTCCCCGGACCCAGCCTACGCCGTCGATGCCGGCGCCACCGATGCAGGCATCGATCAAACCGACACCGTCCAAACCTCTGGCTCCGCCGCCGCCTCTTCCTCAGGCAAAGCCCATGCTCAAAGACACGCGAACGGCGCAGGCTATAAAGAGTCGTCAGATGATGAAAATGGCTGTTCCTCCTCAACACCGGCAAAGACCTCCGCTTTCACCAGCAACACCGCAGCGGGAACACCCCCCTGCCAGGACACCCTTGCAAATGAATAATCGTGAACCAAGAACCCAGCACACGCTGCCTCCCCCGCCAAACCCGTCGGCCCGTCCGGCATTAAAAACTCCGCCGCCAATGCCAGCCGGATCCTCAACTTCCAAGCCGAGAATTGTGGCCTCTTCCAAACCACTGTATCCTCGTGTGGCGCGTGAGTCCGGTTGGGAGGGGACGGTCATTGTGCGAACATTGATTACCGCCGATGGCGCTCCTAGCCAGGTGGAAATTCGAAAGAGCTGCGGTCATGAGGCATTAGATCTGGCTGCACAAGAAGCCATTAAAAACTGGAAATTTGAGCCAGCGAAGGACGGGAACATCCCCATAGCCAAATGGGTCGACATTCCCATTAAATTTGACCTGAACAGTTAAGCGACGCGAGAAGAAGGGAGTCGAGGCATGATTCAATTACTGATGGGTGGCGGATGGATGATGATTCCCATCTTAGGCTGCTCATTGTTAGCTCTGACCATCAGCATCGAACGTGGATTCCAATTCCGGTCGTTGCGCTATAGCCACCTGGCGAACCGGATGATAAAAATGGTCAAACAGGGAAAATGGACCGATGCGCTCGCGTTGGCTGAACAACGCCAGAGCCCCACACTCCGCGTGCTTGCCGCAGGCATATTCCATCGAGACCAACAGCCTGACAAAGCCATGGAAGCCGCGGGAATTGCCGAGGTATCCCGATTAAAACGGGGATTATCCGTCCTGGATACGGTCATTACGTTGGGGCCCTTACTGGGACTGCTAGGAACGATTATTGGAATGATCAATTCCTTCGGCATTATGTCCAAGACAGGACTAGGCAATCCCCACGCGGTCACAGGGGGAGTGGCTGAAGCACTTATTTGCACCGCTGCGGGAATTGGGGTTGCCGTCATTACGCTCATTCCTTACAACATGTTTCTTTCCCTGGTCGAACGGGAATCCGAGCGCATTGAACAATATGCCACCCAGCTTCAGGCCGCTCTGCAAGAAACGAAAGTTCCATAGGTCTTATGAAACTTCCTGCTGCAGTGAAAAAAAAGGCCAGGATCGAGATCATTCCGATGATCGATACGATGTTCTTTCTGTTGGTGTTTTTCATGATCGCCACATTATCTATGACCATTCAGCATGGGATGCCGGTCAATTTACCGACTGCCGACTCGGCAACGGATAAGGTCCCGGATCAAATCTCTCTCACGCTCACCCATGAAGGGGCACTCTATTACAACAAGGACCGCATCGACCTACCTGAGTTGGAAATCCGGCTGACAAGCCTGCGGCAAACCGATCCTGAGCCATCACTCGTCATTAACGCCGATGAACAGGTTCCCCATGGCCAGGTCATTAAAGTGATGGATATCATTCGATTGGCCGGGATTCTCAACATGGCAATTGCCACAAAGCCCAATTCGGAACCCTAAGCGCCCTGATCCCATGAGCCACACCTCAGCAACCCCATTTACCAGTCTATGGTCTCGATTGGCACCTGGCCTGATCGGGCTGTTAATTGGATTACACGTGGTGCTCCTGGGTGCGGGGGCGTTCTGTGCTTCAAGGTCCCTTGATCCCAACACCTCTCACCATTCCCACCCGGCCCAATCCCTCTCTCTTCTTTGCTCGTGGGCCTGCCATGTCGCCCAGATTGCCTCAGGTGCCGGTTCGATTGCTCAATGG
>JACDDF010000096.1 GCA_013817135.1 Nitrospirales bacterium | reverse complement strand
CCACATTCTTACCATTTCCCTCAACGTAATCGGATCATTAGTGGACTCTCACTTGGTGTGATCGTCACCGAAGCCACCTCGCGCAGCGGGTCCCTCATTACGGCTCGGATGGCCTTAGAGCAAAATCGTGAGGTCTTTGCCGTACCAGGAAATGTGACGAATACGTTGACTCGTGGCCCTCACCGCCTTATTAAAGAGGGTGCGAAATTAGTCGAAAATTCCTTAGATGTTGTGGAAGAAATTCTTCCTATGTTAGAACCCTCCTTCCGGGATCAACTCGAGAAACAACAAGGCGCGTTTCAGCCTCAACCGTCCGCGCCTGCACTAGGAACAGAGGAACAACATCTATTTGATTGTATTTCCCTGGAACCTGTTTCCCTGGACGATTTAATCACTCAATGTTCCTATGCCCCATCTGAAGTCATGAGCATTCTCTTGTCTTTGGAGATCAAAGGGCTTATAAAGCAGATACCGGGGCTGCAGTATCTCCGGGTGAGCATCCGATAGTACATCAACACATCCTTCCCTATGGGAAATTGTGCTCGTGAATAATTCATGACTTTCATCACTGTCTATGGCTAGATCACTCGTCATCGTCGAATCGCCTACCAAAGCCAAGACCCTGTCCAAATCTTTTGGACGCAATTACCAAGCATTGGCATCTGTGGGTCATCTTAAAGATCTCCCGAAGAGCAAACTGGGCATTGACCTCGAACACAACTTCGACGGTTCTGTCGCAAAAAATAGATTTGTAAGATACGCAACTAGTTTTCATGTTGGACCGAGTTGAAAAACCCCAGTAAAGTTAGCAATTTTCATTTGTCAGACACGGAGCTAAAACCCCTTATTGCCTTCAAAAACATTTTTTGCGACAGAACCGTCGGCAGGCTAGCTGGAACGGCTGCCGGATGGCCGGCTGCAACCGCTGGAAAAAATGAATTGAACACCAAGCCTAACTTGCCTGTACCCTACGCCATCATTATGATGAGCACGCGAAAAAACCGGTCACATCGCGGCAGGTGGATTGTGATGGCGCCATTTTTACCCTGAATTTGTAGTGAATCTTGCACGCGTGAGTATCGGTTTCACATACATCAAAAATGCCAAAGGAGTCTTCCCCGGCAGGGGTTGCTAATGAGTAAATCGCTTATAATTGCCGAGAAGCCCTCTGTTGCAGCCGACATCGCGCGTTCGCTTGGCGGACTGAAACGCGAGAAGGATTATTTTGAAGATGACGACTATGTTGTCACTTCAGCCGTTGGGCATCTACTTGAAATCAAGGCGCCTGACAGCGTAGAGGTCAAACGTGGCAAGTGGTCTTTCGCCAACCTGCCGGTCATTCCCGATCACTTTGACCTGAACCCAATCGCCCGAACCGAGGACCGGCTCAAGTTGCTCGCCAGGCTGATCGGCCGCAAAGATATCGACCGAATTATCAACGCCTGTGACGCCGGGCGCGAAGGCGAGCTGATCTTCCGGCTGATTGTCCAGCACACGAAGGCCAAGCAACCGACAAGCCGGCTTTGGCTGCAGTCCATGACGCCCAAGGCCATTCGCGAAGCATTTGAGGAGCTGCGCGATGATGAACAAATGAAGCCGCTCGCCGATGCCGCCCGCTGCCGATCAGAAGCAGACTGGCTGGTTGGCATTAACGGCACCCGGGCTATGACGGCGTTCAACTCCCAAGACGGGGGGTTTTACCTCACCACCGTTGGCCGGGTTCAAACACCCACCCTGACCATCGTCGTGGAGCGCGAGGAACAGATCAAGCAATTCGTCTCGCGGCCCTACTTTGAAGTGCATGCCCAGTTTGATGTCGAGGCCGGACAGTATCCAGGTCGCTGGTTTGATACGGACTTCAAAAAGAATGACGTCGATACGGAACGGCGCGCAGAGAGACTTTGGGAACGCAATCAGGCTGAAACAATCAGGGAGGCCTGCCAGAGTCGGCAGGCGGTGGTAACTGAAGAAACCAAGCCGACGACGCAAAGCGCACCGATGCTGTTTGACCTGACCAGTCTGCAACGTGAAGGGAACGCCCGGTTTGGCTTTTCGGCCAAGGCAACATTGTCACTGGCGCAAGCGCTCTATGAACGCCACAAGGTATTGACGTATCCAAGAACCGATTCGCGCGCTCTGCCGGAAGACTATCTATCTACCGTGAAAGATACGCTGGGCATTCTGCGTGATGAGCCAAGTGAGCGTTTGTCAGCCAATACCGGCGGCAGCGGCGGCAATCCGATAGGGCCGCATGCGGCAAAAATTCTGAGCAATGACTGGGTCCAGCCGAACAAGCGCATTTTCAATGACGCGAAAATTTCTGATCACTTCGCCATTATTCCCACATTGCAGGCACCCAAGAATCTCAGCGAAGCCGAAGCCAAGATATACGACCTGGTCGTGCGTCGATTCATGGCGGCCTTTTTCCCACCTGCGGAGTTTCGGAACACCACCCGTATTTCCCAGATTGACAAGCACCACTTCAAGACCGAAGGCAAGGTGATGGTCAAGCCGGGTTGGTTGGCCATTTACGGCCGTGAAGCCATTGCTGGTGAGGGCACGCTCGTAGCGGTAGGTGAGAATGAAAAAGCCACGGTAAGCGATATTGAAGTTCGCGACCTGGCGACCAGACCACCGGCCAGATATACCGAAGCCACACTGCTTTCTGCGATGGAAGGCGCCGGCAAGCTGATTGATAATGATGACTTGCGCGAAGCCATGTCTGGGAAAGGTCTGGGCACGCCGGCAACCCGCGCCGCGATCATCGAAGGCTTGATTAGCGAGAACTATCTTTTGCGCAAAGACAAGGCACTGATGCCCACCACCAAGGCCTTTCAACTGCTGACCTTATTACGCGGACTGGGGGTGACCGAACTTACGATGCCGGAACTGACCGGTGAATGGGAAAGCAAGCTTTCACAGATAGAACGTGGTCAGTTGGACCGCGAAGCGTTCATGCATGAAATCAGTAAGGTAGTAGAACAAATGGTTGCGAGGGCCAAAAACTACGGCGCAACAACCATTCCAGGCGATTACTCAACATTGCAATCACCCTGCCCCAAATGCGGCGGCCTGGTCAAAGAAAACTATAAACGGTTTGCCTGCACACAATGTGATTTTTCAATTACGAAAATTCCGGGCAGCCGTCAATTGGAAGTACCCGAAGCAGAAACCCTGATTACCGAACGCACGATTGGTCCGTTGCAGGGATTTCGCAGTCGGCTTGGCCGACCGTTTGCGGCAATCCTCAAACTGACCGATGAACACAAGCTTGAATTTGACTTCGGTCAAAATGATGACGATGAAAACAGTGAACCGGTTGATTTTCACGGCCAGGAATCACTGGGCAGTTGCCCGAAGTGTCAGGCATCGGTTTATGAACATGGAATGAATTATACCTGTGAAAAGGCGGTCGGCCCGAACAAGACTTGCGACTTTCGAACGGGCAAAGTAATACTGCAACAGGAAATCGAACCCACTCAAATTAGAAAATTGCTGAGCGAAGGCAGAACCGAATTGCTGGCCGGCTTTGTTTCATCACGAACCCGTCGCAAGTTCAAGGCTTACCTGAAACGCGGGGATGACGGGAAAGTCGGCTTCGAATTTGAGGCCCGTAAGCCCAAGGCTGGCGACGACCAGGCCGCGAGCGGCAAAAAGTTACCCGCGAAGAATGCCGCGACCAAGAAACCGGTCGCAAAAAAATCGGCTGCTAAGAAACCAGCTCGTATGGTCAAAAAACTCAAACCCCGCTGATGAAATGCCGGGGAACACGGCCGGTTTTGAAACTTCCTCGCCTGTTCCCAATACCCTGAATGTAAAAGCACAAAGCACTTAAAGTTGGGCGTCAAATGCGCTGCCAAGGATTGCGGGGGAGACCTGGTTCAAAAGCGCAAAAAAAAAGGCAAAACGTTTTATTCCTGCAGCAGTTATCCTACTTGCACCTTTGCGATCTGGGATCGACCCATCAATCGTCCCTACCCACAATGCCAGGCTCCATTCTTGATCGAAAAAATCAGGAAACAAACGGGAAGCAAATACTCTGTCACAATGCGGATTGCGGGTATGAGGAGATAGCGGCACCAACGGAGAAGAACTCGGAACCAGCTTAAGATCCGACGGCGGGTTTAATGCCTTTCTGATGCTCAAAGACTTTGATGGGCTCGCCCTTGCCGTGAATAAACTCTTCGGTCACCAACACCTCTTTCACCTCGGCCTGCGACGGAAGCTCATACATCAAGTCTAACATCACGGACTCTAAGACCGCCCGAAGTCCACGCGCTCCTGTTTTTTGCAGATGGGCCTTTTTGGCAATCGCCAATAACGCCCCATCGGCAAACTTCAACTTCACTTTATCTAAGGATAATAATTTCTGATATTGCTTGATCAACGCGTTTTTGGGTTCCGTTAAAATGCGGACCAATGCGGGTTCATCCAATTGATCAAGAGCCGCCACAATCGGCAGACGCCCGATTATTTCAGGAATCAGCCCATATTGGAGCAGATCTTCCGGTTCAACTTTGGAGAATAAGTCACCGATTTGATGTTGGCCACGTATCTGCACATCGGCGCCAAAGCCCATCCGCTTTTGGTTCAACCTCCGCTCAATGATGGAATCCAATCCCACGAACGCCCCACCACAAATAAATAAAATATTGGTCGTATTGACTTGAATAAACTCCTGGTGAGGGTGCTTTCTTCCCCCTTGAGGCGGAACATTGGCCACGGTCCCTTCAATGAGTTTCAACAACGCCTGCTGGACACCCTCACCGGAGACATCACGGGTAATCGAAGGGCTATCGGCCTTGCGGGTAATTTTGTCAATTTCATCAATGTACACAATTCCCCGTTCTGCACGCTCAACTTCATAGTCTGCAGCCTGCAGAAGCTTCAAAATGATATTTTCAACATCTTCACCGACATACCCTGCTTCCGTCAGTGTCGTCGCATCCGCAATCGTAAACGGGACATCCAGGTAATGGGCTAGTGTCTGCGCAAATAAGGTTTTTCCAGTCCCGGTCGGCCCGACAATCAAAATATTGCCCTTTTGAAGTTCGACATCCCCGATTTCATTTGCTGAAATACGCTTATAATGGTTATAGACTGCAACCGAGAGGACCTTTTTTGCCTTGTCCTGTCCGATAATGTATTGATCAAGATGTTGGTGAATATCCACCGGCTTGCACAGTTTCGCGGAAATCTCCTGGCGAGACTCCTGCCAATCCTCGGAAATAATCTCATTACACAAACCGACGCATTCATCACAAATATAGACCGTCGGACCCGCAATGAGTTTTCGAACCTGATCACGGTTCTTTCCGCAAAAGGAGCAACGAAGATTGGCCTCTGACTTCGCTTGTCTCGCCATAAGAAGTGCCTCCTTTGCCCTTAATCCTTACTTTTTGAACCTGACTTGGTGTCGTCCTTGTGCCCCTTTTCCTGACTTCGGACGATGACCTCATCAATTAATCCGTAGGCTTTGGCTTCTTCCCCTGATAGAAAATAATCCCGTTCCGTGTCTTGAGAAATTTTTTCCAGAGGCTGCCCTGTGTGAAAGGCCATAATTTCATTCAATTTTTCGCGGATCTTTAAAATCTCGCGGGCATGAATATCAATCTCCGTCGCCTGGCCCTGAAATCCTCCCATCGGTTGATGAATCATCACGCGTGCATTGGGAAGAGCGAAACGCTTACCTTTAGTCCCTGCTGTTAATAACAAGGCGCCCATGCTTGCCGCTTGACCTAAACAGATGGTGTTGATGGGCGACCTCACATATTGCATCGTATCATAGATCCCCATCCCCGCCGTCACACTTCCGCCGGGCGAATTGACATACAGGTGAATGTCCTTCTCCGGGTCTTCGGACTCCAAGAACAACAGCTGAGCAATGACGACATTCGCAAACACATCATCAATCGGGGCTCCGATAAAGATGATCCGGTCTTTCAAAAGACGTGAGTAAATATCATATGACCGTTCACCTCGATTCGTTTGTTCAATAACCATCGGAATGAGCATTCCCTGGGACCTCCTCGTGTTGTAAATAGGTATCGAATACAGATATCAGAACAGGTGTATTCAGAAGGATCGCACCACGCGTTACCCCTGAATGACCGCATTTTGATAGACGAACTGCAAGGCTTTTTCCGCCTTCATCCGCTCGCGAAATTCCTCCTGAGCCCCCTGCCCTCCGGCTTCGACCATGCGTTGAATTTCACCAACCGGGAGCTTTAAGGAGGTTGCCAGTTTTTGAATTTCGGCGTTCACCTCATCCTCACCGACGTGAAGGCCTTCTTTCTGGACGATCGCATCCAGAATCAAACTCAGCTTCACACGCCGCTTGGCTTCAGGATGCAATTCTTGTTGGAGTCGCTTGGCCTCTTCTTGTAGTCGTAAGGGCTCTTCCACATCATCTTCACGATGAGCATGGCGATGGTTTTTTAGCATTTTTTGTCGAATGAGCGTCTGAAGCTCACGTTCAATCAGGACCTCGGGAATTTCAAAGTGATGCATCTGCAACAAGCGTTCAATCACCTGATCTTTATACCCTTCTTCAAGATCCTGTTTCAGGAAATTATCCAATTGAGTGTTGATGGTGGTTTTGAGATGTTCCAGTGAATCGTAGTCGCCGCAATCCTTGGCAAATTCATCATCCAGTTCAGGGAGTTTCTGCTCTTTCACGGCATCAACAGTCACCTTGAGGACCATCGTCTTTCCGGCAAGGTGCGAATCAGGATGATTGGCGGGAAAGGGTTGCGGGATATCAATCATGTCCCCGGCCTGTTTTCCGATGAGAAACTCATCCAACTCCACACCCAGAATCGGGGACTTGGACCCAATGTGAAGAAGATGCCCTTTTTTCTGAGTCCCTTCCAATGGCTGGTCCTCTACAAACCCCTCAATAGACAACACCGCATGCAATCCTTCACGAAGAGGCGTTCCTTCAGGAACCACGTCCAGCTCGGCATGTTGCTCCCGTAGGCTCTGGAGGGCCTTTTCAACCTGATCATCTGTGACCGTACGTGCATCCCGTTTCAAGGAAATAGGATTCGGTGGTCGATAGTCGCCTAATTGAATAGTGGGTTTTATTTCCACCGTAGCCGTAAAGGTAAAGGGACTATTGGACTTCACTTTCATGCGTTCCAATGGGGGAATATCAACGAGGATAGGGACCACCCCAGCCTCCTTCACCGCTCGTTGGTAATAATCTGGCACCAATCGCTGCACCACATCCTGCTCCACAAGATCGGCATACCGTTTTTCTAATAAGGCTATTGGCGCTTTCCCTGGTCGAAATCCAGGGATTTTGGCTTCACGCCTCAACTGGGCATACAC
>JACDDF010000095.1 GCA_013817135.1 Nitrospirales bacterium | reverse complement strand
CTGCATGCGCAAACTGCTGACGATCTTGAATGCGATGATCCAGCATCAGACGAAATGGCAAGATATGCGTAGTATGTCTCATTGACATTCAAGACAGTTGCTGACCCGTTCGGCAAGGCCTGCCCTGAGCGCAGTCGAAGGGGCTCAGGCCAAGGGCCACCGAAGGATCTCGCTAAGCCGTGGGGCTTTTTCGACCTGGGCACAGATTCTTCGCCATGGGCTCAGAATGACAACGCTAGGTGAACGACCTGGGCGGGGCGGAGGATGTTGCTGCGCGGGGGTGTCTTGTGGCTGGGCACAGATTCTTCGCCGGAGGCTCAGAATGACAAATCGGAGTGGGCTTAGAATGACAACTTTAGAGGAGAAACGATTATCTTATATTGTGTGTGTGTGGTTTTTTGTGGGTGCTTGATTGGGGACGGCTGAAGGATATGCCAGGCGCGGAGGACTTCGGCGACGGTCCAGGCTTGGGCGATGCAACCTTGCGGGGCAACCGGTGGTTGTTCGTCAAAGATTTTTTCGAGGGTGCCCATTGGGCGGGGAGTTTCACTGGAACTTTTCAAGGACGTAGACTGTCTGATGAAGGCTGTCTATTGCGGAGAGTCTCGTTCCTCCATTTTTTGGCTTTTGGCTTTCTCGCAATGTAATGGTGAATTGATCTTCGTACAGATTATGAATTTCTTTGCCACCAACATGAAAGGGAGGCCCATCCATTTTTGATTGGTCATAATCATAGACGATGAGAAGGTATTTCCCCCCGTGTTTGAGGGATTGCTTGATAACTTGAGCGTACCTTTGTCTCATCGAGGGTGGCAGAGCCACGAGTGCCGCCCGATCGTAAATGTAATCGTAGGAGTGGTGTTCATTGAGTTTGAAGAAGTCCCCGCAGCTGATGATGATATTTTCGTGGGTGTAATGGGTGAAATCTTGATCTTGGTCTATGTGAGGGGATGAGAGTCCATTTTCCAAAAAAAAGTCTTTCACGGCCTGGACATGCAATTCGACTCCATGGACATGAAGATTGAGCCCATGAAGCCAAAGAAGATCCTTTGATTTCCCACAGAGTGGAACGAGTACTCTCTGTCCTTTTTCAGGATTGAATTGGGGAAAGTACTCCGTGAGTTTTTCGTGATAATGTTCCCCGTGGAAGCCTGTTCTTCCTTCGTTCCAGGCTGTTATCCAAAATTGAGAATCCATTGTCTCAACTCCTGTTCTTTCTGTTTTGACGTCGGCCGTGAGGCCATTGTGAAGACGATCGTTGTGAATCTATACGATGAAGCTTTCAATTTTGGCCATGTGATCAAACTCGTGACGGGATGGATGATTAATTGTGCCTTTCTCATGGGAAAATTCCAGGGCATGTTACCCAACCCCAACAAAAAAGGACAGATGGGTTTGAGGAATATCCGGACAGGATTTTTTGTCTCCCTGCCAAATTCCTCACAGGGCAGGTTAGGGTAGGAGGAAGGCTCCGTCCATAAGATGGATCCCCGATAACTGATGTCGGGGATAACCAGTGGGGATAGGTTTAGGCTGGAAGTGCGCAGGAAGGACTGATCCTCATGGCGAATAGGAATGACAGATCTTGATGCTCAGTGCCAGGGGGCGAAAGCCGGTCTATTCCATCCGCGAGTTTGCCTGCTCACTTACTGGCGGTCTGCTGGAACCACTTGTTGGGTGCCATGAGCCTCTGGTTTTTCCAGAATGACCAGCGCGATGCCACCGAGGATGGCTACGGACGCTAGGACGAAGCGCAGAGTGAGGGACTCACCGAGAAAGCCAATGCCACCTAAGGCGGCAATGACCGGCACACTGAGTTGCACCGTTGCCGCGTTGGTGGATTGTAAGGCAGGTAATGCGGTGTACCACATGGCGTACCCTATTCCGGAGGCCAACGCGCCAGACGAAACGGCGTACCAAAATCCAGCCATATCTATTGCTGAGTCGTTTAACGTGAAGATACTCAAGGCTGCCGCAATAGGCACAGCGCGCAGGAAATTGCCGGCCGTGACCTTGGTGGGATCACCCGCCCCTTTCCCCCGCAAAGAGTAAACGCCCCACGCCACCCCAGCGGCCAACATCAATATGGAACCATACAATGGCGGTGCCGAAAGACCTGGCAGCAATAGACCAACGAGTCCGCCGAAGGCGAGCACAAGACCGACGAGTTGCAGTCTCCGCAGACGTTCTCCCGTCCAAATGCCATGGCCGATCATCGTGGCTTGGACCGCACCAAAAAGTAGTAGGGCACCGGTTGATGCAGGCAGGCTCACATAGGCAAACGAAAAGCCGGCTGCATAGACAAACAACGCCCATGCTGACAGCCAGTTGCCTCCGCCGGTAGGTGTGCCGCGACTCATTTGTACCACCAGCCACAGCATGACCGCTCCGGAGATCAATCGAATGGACGTAAAGCTGGCGGCATCAATGGCGGTCTGTTTCAGGGCGATTCGGCAGAGGAGTGAATTGCCCGCAAATGCCATCATGGCTAGCGACGTTAGAACCATGATTCGTGCATATGACATGAGAAGAATTTTCTAAGGACGTTCTAGCAGCTCTGCCCTCGCGCGCTTAAACTGGTAGTGACGTATGATCGTGCTTGTACACCTTCATGATGTCCATGCACCGGCCTCGACAGAAATCTCAAAGTCGGCTAGCTAAAGGTGGCTTGAATTATAGGCAGATCCAATGAGAACCGCATCCACGTGTTCCGGTGTTGTGCCAAAAAACTTCCGAGCCATTTTCCTGGTGGGTTACAATCCAACCCTCTTGGGCATGCACTGGTAAACGCTTTTTCACCTAAGGAGATTCCTGCCAAAAGCTTGTAGAAATGATAAACCCAAAAGATGGATCCCCGATACCAGCTGTCGGGGATGACGGAGGGGAAATTTTTTTAGTGAGGGATTGAGGAAAAGAAGACGTTCAGGGAGACGAGAGCATCTTTAGGCTGGGCACAGATTCTTCGGCGTGGCCTCAGAATGACCACACTAGTGGGAATGACAAGGCTATGGGATGGATCCCCGATACCAGCTGTCGGGGATGACGGAAAAAATTGGTCAACAGTAGGGTGACTTACTGTGAGGGCCTTTCATCCTGAGGAACCGAAGGATCTCGCTGAGCCGTGGGGCTTTTCCACCTGGGCACAGATTCTTCGGCGGGGCCTCAGAATGACAAGGTTGGTGGGGGACTGCCTGAAGGAACCGGATTCTCTTGGTGGGGCGAGAGGTCGTTAGGCTGAGCACAGATTCTTCGCCTCTGGCTCAGAATGACAAGGCTAGGGGGAACTATCTGGGCGAGGCGCGGGATATCGGTGTGCCGGGTTATCTTCTGGCTGGGCACAGATTCTTCGCCTCTGGCTCAGAATGACAATGTGGTGAGGGCTACTGGAATGACAAGTACCGCTAATCTTTGGAAGTCCGAATTGGGGTAGGGTTCTTTTTTGTAGAGTCCCGAATGATATGCCAGGCGCGGAGGACTTCGGCGACGGTCCAGGCTTGGGTGATGCAACCTTGCGGGGCAAACGGTGGTTGTCCGTCAAAAATTTCCCCGAGCGTTCCCATGCCGTAATCATTGAGATGATGAGCCATCGGTGCAAGATAAGACAGCGCAGCTTGGGGATTGTGATAGACCCGAAAATGTGCCAGCACGAAAGGACCCAATAGCCAGCCCCAGACCGTGCCCTGATGATAGGCTCTATCCCTCTCACGTATATCTCCTTCATATTGTCCCACATATTGAGAATCATCCTGCCCCAAGCTGCGTAACCCATATGAGGTGTAGAGATGTTGGGCGCAATAGTCGACGACCGCATGCTGCTGCTTGTAGGTGAGCGGACTGTGTGGCAACGACACGGTGAACAATTGATTGGGGCGTGGGGCCGGATCATGGCCATGGGGTCCGTCCAGCACGTCATAGCAGCGGTGTAATGGTTCGTTCCAGAACCGTTGAAAGGAGGCGTGGATGGCTTTGGCTGTTTGCAGGAATTCTTCGTGCGGTTCTTTCAAGGTCCTGGCTAATTGGCCCAAGGTGAGCCAGGCTTGATACCAGAGCGCATTGATTTCGACCGGTTTGCCGATGCGGGGAGTCACGACCCAGTCTCCGATCTTGGCATCCATCCAGGTGAGCTGGACTCCCGGCTCCCCGGCATGGAGTAAGTGATCAGCGGGATCCATGCGGATTCCAAACCGGGTACCCTTGCGGTACCACGCCAGCATCTCGACGAGCACGGGAAAGATCGTTTTGAGAAATGCGCGATCATCGGTGGCTTCCACATATTGGCGCACGGCCTCGACGTACCAGAGTGTGGCATCCACGGTATTATATTCCGGCGCTTCCCCCGCATCGGGGAATCGGTTGGGAAGCATGCCCTGGTCGGCATATTGCCCAAATGTGGAAAGAATACTGCGAGCGATGTCAAAGCGGTGGGTGGTCAGAGTCAGGCCGGGCAGGCTGATCATGGTGTCCCGGCCCCAATCCCCAAACCAGTGATAGCCGGCGATGATCGTATGGCCGGTGTCGTTGGCTGAGAGGGGACGGGAGGCGATGAATTGATCGGCCGCCAGCGTGAGCTGTTGGATCCAGGCCGGCTCATTCGGGTGTGAGTGGTTTGTCGTTGGTTCCGATTGTAGCAATCCCACTTCATGACGTCGGCGTGATTCGAAACACGAAGCAGCGGGTCTGGACGGCTTAAGACGGGTGCTGGCCATCCAGGTGATCTGTTCGCCTGGTTTCAAGTCGAGGCTCCAGGTGCCGATGTGCAGATGATGCTCCCGATCGGGGAGTCCCCGTTCCCGTTCGAGGGGCAGATGGTAATTGTGAAACCAGGTACTGACGCTCTCTACCAATCCTTCCGATGCGGATAGGATAAACGGAGGACCTCCTGCGGGTAGGATCTGTAGTCCATGCGGTATGGGAGTTGTTGAAAATTCCGGCAGGGTGTCCAGCGTCGTCTCGTGATAATCCCGATGATTGATAAAGGCGCACAGATTGAGCCGAACCGGAAGGGTTCCCCGGATCAAGGCATACCTGACATACGTGGTATTCTCTCCAGGCTCCATCCAGATGCGTTTTTCCAATTGTGCGTCGGCGATGGCATACGTCCAGACCGGCGTCGTGCCTTCCAATCGGAAGCGCTCTAGATATAAAAATCCGGTGGGCGCAATCGTGCCTCCATCCCAATGATTCGTCGAAAGTTGTACGGTCTGCTCCCCGTATTTCACGGTCTCTTCCAGCTTGCTGACTAATAAGGTCCGCCCGAGAGGTGGCGTGAGTGCGGCCATCAACAGTCCGTGATAGCGCCGGGTGAGAGAGCCGGCTACCGTGCCGGAGGCGAACCCTCCGATGCCGTTGGTGACGAGCCATTCCCGGCGTTCCGCCATCCAGATATCTCCACAAATCTCCCGGCCAAAATCCACGATCTGTGGCAGGATAGACATGTGTGAGGGAGGTGGGGTGTCCTGGTATTGTTGCCTCCGGTCGGGTGACATATCCTATTCTCCTGATTGTTCCAGCAGTTTGGTCACAAGTCCGGTCCATCCCGTTTGATGGCTGGCGCCTAATCCGGCCCCGTTGTCCCCGTGAAAATATTCATAGAATAACAGGTAGTCACGCCAATGCGGATCGTTCTGAAACATGGCGACTCCCCCGTTGACCGGTCGATGGCCCGAGGTATCACGAAGGAAGATGCGATTGAGGCGACGGGAAATTTCCGCTGCGACTTGCCACAATGTTTGTTGCGATCCTGATCCGGTCGGGCATTCAACGGTGAGATGATCCCCGAAGAAATGATGAAATTTTTGTAATGATTCGATGAGCAGGAAATTCACCGGGAACCAAATCGGTCCTCGCCAATTGGAGTTGCCGCCGAACATCCCTGTTTTGGATTCGGCCGGTTCATAATCCACGCGATGTTCATTTCCATTCAGGTGGAGGACATAGGGATGCTCTTGATGGTATTTGGATAAGGCTCGTATGCCATACGTGGAGAAAAATTCCTCTTCATCCAGCATGTACTTCATGACCCGGGGGAGTTGTTCCTGATCCACAATGGAAAGCATCCGGCGAACACTTCCATCCGGAAGGCTGGTGGAGCAGACATGACGCCGGAATTCCGGGCGATTCTCGATAAACCATAACAGGCGCCGTTTAAAGCCCGGCAAGGCATCCACCACTTCCGGCTCCAACGTCTCAACGGCAAAGAGCGGGATCAGTCCCACCATGGACCGGACTTTCATCTGTTGATGGTGGCCGTCCGGGAAATGCAGCATGTCATAATAGAAGCCGTCCGTCTCATCCCACAGAGAAGCTTCGTGATTGCCTTCGCCGATGTGATTGATGGCGTGAGAGATGTAGACGAAATGTTCAAAGAACTTGCTGGCCATATCGCCATAGGCCGGATCATGCCGTGCCAGTTCCAAGGCAATGGCCAGCATATTCAGGCAGTACATGCCCATCCAACTGGTGCCGTCGGATTGATCCATATGTCCACCCGTGGGAAGTGGCGCGGACCGGTCGAAGACGCCGATGTTATCCAACCCGAGAAACCCTCCCTGAAAAATGTTTCGGCCTTCGGCATCTTTCCGATTCACCCACCAGGTAAAGTTCAGCAGGAGTTTATGGAAAATTTTGGCGAGCCACACCCGGTCGGCTGTGCCCCTGATGCGTTTTTCAATTTTATACACCCGCCAGGCCGCCCACGCGTGGACGGGGGGATTCACATCGCCGAACGCCCATTCATACGCTGGAATTTGCCCGTTGGGGTGCATATACCACTCTCTGACCAATAACCGGAGTTGATCTTTCGCAAAGTCCGGATCCACCAGGGCTAAGGGCACGCAATGGAAGGCGAGATCCCATGAGGCATACCACGGGTATTCCCATTTGTCGGGCATGGAAATGATGTCTTCATTATAAAGGTGTTTCCAATCCGCGTTCCGGTCATCTTTGCGCCCTGCGGGCGGCGGCGGCCCTGTGGGGTCTCCAGCCAGCCAGGTGCGGACGTCAAAATGATAAAACTGTTTGCTCCACAGCATACCGGCAAATGCCTGACGCTGAACATTTTGCGCATCGGCGGAATGCAAAGTTCCGAGTCGTTTGGCAAAAAAATCATCCGCCTCCTCTTGGCGTGCGGGAAAAATTGTTTCAAACTCTTCGCCCAACTGGCCCTCGGTCGGAGGTAAATTGGTTAATCTCAGGCGGTAGGTGACGCTTTGTCCAGGGGCAATCAGGGGATGATAATGGACCGCAGCCTTCGTTCCCACTTGTTCCGGATTCACCGTTTCTTTAGAGCCGCTCACGATATAGTCATTGATCCCGTCTTTGACATAGGCGCTGGCGTTGGGGACCCCATACAGCCGTTGCG
>JACDDF010000094.1:6618-7377 GCA_013817135.1 Nitrospirales bacterium | reverse complement strand
CCCCCACAGCAGGCCTGGGAGATACGTCAGTCATCTGCCAGGCTAGTCGGTCATTTCTTTCTTTCTACACTTCCACCTTCTTCTGGAAATTCTGGGACAAAAGACCTAAGCCGTTTTATTCGAGACTGGGTCTTCTTTTATAGATGGTGGGCCTTCTTTTGTGTTGAATTCCCTAAATCAATTGCATAGATTAACATTGAAGATGTTGAGGAATTATTGTTTGTGGGGAATATTTAGGAAACGCTCAGGATATTCTTCAGAAATTGATTCGAAATTTAAGTCTAACGGTTAAATTGACAATAATTTATTTCCTTTGTTAGTTTGTTGTTTTGCTGGGTGATTTTACCTAGCAGGAAGTTGGTTCTCAAAAATAATGATGATTGCTTTTGCTTTTTAACCAAGGAGGAGGCCAGATATGAGTCTCGATTACGTAAAATTCACGCCAGGTTTCGGAAAGTTTATGCCAAAAGAATATAGAGATATGGTCGAGCATGGTCCATTTGGAAAAAAGACCTCGGTGTCTCAAGTGGGAACGTTTAAAGAGATATTAGAGGAACATCCTATGTGTGCAGGGTGTGCAATGACGTTGTTTATCCGATTGGCTATCATTGCATTCCCCAACCCGGAAGATACGATAACAGTCGGGACGGCAGGATGCGGGCGACTAGCCATTTCTCAGGCAGCGATTCCTTTCGTCTATGGAAATTACG
This sequence comes from Nitrospirales bacterium, assembly GCA_013817135.1. Taxonomy (GTDB): domain Bacteria; phylum Nitrospirota; class Nitrospiria; order Nitrospirales; family UBA8639; genus Nitrospira_E. The sequence goes on along the minus strand of JACDDF010000094.1, from coordinate 6,667 downwards.
GCGATCAAAATGGGGTAGCCAGTGGGTTATCACGCGGACTTCGCTTGAG
>JACDDF010000094.1:0-6608 GCA_013817135.1 Nitrospirales bacterium | reverse complement strand
CCCAAAGATGTTGTAGTGATGGCGGGTGATGGGGGAATGGCAGACATTGGCTTTGCTCAAACTTTACATTCCTGGTTTCGAAAAGAAAAATTTACGACTATCATGTTGGACAACGAAGTATATGGGAATACGGGTGGTCAAGAAAGCGGAATGACCAACAAGGGCCAAGTTTTGAAGATGGCGCCTTTGGGGAAGAAATTTGAAAAGATGGATATGTTAGGCATGGCCAAGGTTGCAGGGTGTGCGTATGTGGCGACAGTGGTTCCCAACAACCCAAGAAGAGTAGAAAGTGTCATTAAAAAAGCGGTCTTGATTGCACGAGAAGTGGGCCCGACGTATATCCAGGCCTATACCTCCTGTAATATTGAATATGCGATTCCAACAGATAAAGTGATGGAAGATGCCAAAGATGTGGAGAATGATCGTTACGCATTTTCTGAATATCTTACAGACGAAGCAAAGCAGTATTTAGGCGAATTGTATGGGTACAAAGAATATCTCCCGAAGCCTGCGGCGGCATTGACGAAGGGATAACTTCCTGAGTTGGTTCTAAGAGGGTTGGTTGTTCACATTGTGACGAGGGAGGTTTAGAGATGGCTATTCGTTATAACATTCGTATGGCAGGCGTTGGTGGCCAGGGCGTGGTGACTGCATCCCACATTTTTAGCACGGCGGTCATTAATGCCGGAGGGGAGAGCACCATCGTTCCGTTTTATGGGTCTGAAAAGCGAATGGCTCCAGTGGAAAGTTATGTGCGCGTCTCAAATGAGCCAATTTATGAAATTGGAGAAATTACCTTTCCCCATATCCTCATGATCTTCCATCCACAGTGCATTACCCATGGAAAGAGTTACACGAATCCTTTTTATTTTGGGTTAAAAAAGGAGGGAGTCGTTCTGATTAATAGCAATACACCTATGAATCTTGAGCCGGATCAAGCTGCGGAATTGAAAGACCTAGATGCCAAAATATATTACCTCCCAGCTACCCAGATGTCGTTAGATGTGGCGGGAATAGATTTGGCCACAAATATGGCTATGGTTGGAGCCATCGGCGCCATTACGGGCCTTTCAACTTTAGATGCCACGGGTGAGGCTGTGAAAGATCGATTTCTCGGAAAGGGTTTTGTGGTGTCAGGTGGAACTGCCGCATTGGATAGTGTGGTAGAGAGAAAGTTCAAGAAAAAGGCAGAATTGATTGAGAAAAACTTAGCGGTGGTAAAGGCTGGTTGGGATTACGCCGTCGATAATGGATGGACATTGGGAGCTTCCTCAATGGCGGACCAAACAACTAGTGCAGCAACTAAAGCAGCAAAGGCTTCGGTCTAAAAGAAGAGAAAAATAAGTGGAAATTGAAAGGGGAGAGCGATGTATCTTGTTGCAAATATAGATATAGACATTTGTGCGGCAACTAGCTGTAAGTTGTGCACCCAGTTCTGTCCGGAAGCCAATACGATCCAGTATGATACGGAAGCCGGAAAGGACAGGGGATTAAAGTATGGATCGGCCTATGTAGCCGTCGATCGGTGTAAGGGTTGCGCGCAATGCGTATGGGTGTGTGACAATATGGCCAAGCATCATGCCATTAAAATGGAAATGATCGATCAAATTGGGGATGCGGCACTCACTGAAAATATTTCCTACTTGGAAAAAAATACCAAGGTGGTCCTTGCTAGTCCGTTAAGGGGATAATCCAACAAAGTCTTTTCATTCTTCAGTCATTTCATACTCATCAATCGGAGTCCAACGTGGAATTAACGAAAGAGCTAGAAGAAGCAATCGTGGCTCCAGGGCCACAAGGTTTCCATCCTCCATCGGCTGCAGAACTTGGCGTACTGACGCCTGACGAAGGATATGGTCTGAAATTTGGCCATGTTGTTGCGGAAGAGTTGGCAATGGAAGCTATGGCGCGTACGATGTTGACTCGCAAGAATGCAACCATTTTCCCAGGTCCGTTGGTTTTATGGAATTGGAATGACCATGCGGCGGATAAGGCTAAGGCTGTATTAGAGCTGGCAGCCCAATTGCCAGATGTACTCGTTATTCCCATGCCGGACTATCGCCCCAAGTACCCTAAGGTTGAACCGGAAGAAGTTATCAATCCGAATCATCCCAATCTGACAATATGGGGGAATAAGATTGAAGCATGTATCTTTATTGGGGTGCATTGTCACTATGCCAATCTGACCCTCAAGATGATTCGAGCTGGAACCAATTGTTGGACCTCGGCTATTTGCGCGGAACAAGGACATGAGGATGCCATGTTCACGGTTCGAGATTCTGATGCCACAAAGATCAGAAGGGTTGCGGCAGTTTTTAAGCGGGTAAGAGAGGAAATGGGGATAAAATTGCCGGAAAATGGCAATAATGTTCGTTTTACCGGCCTACAATCCAAGGTTCATGGCGGCAAGACACACACCAATCCTCTGGATTTCAGTATTGAAAGTCCTGTTGATGGAAACGCCGCCGCGTTTGGCCATAAAGCTGAACATATGCAAAAAGAAGCATGATTTTTTTGTGAAATTTCAATTAAGTAATGAGGGGGTCAAACAATGAGCGAAGCCCTTGAATCAGAAGTTAAAACAAATCCCCAAGGTGATCCGATTACCAGCGTTCCAGAAGCACCATCTGTTGATAAGGGAAGAAAAGACCCTCATGGAGAGGCCAAACGCCAGCGAGTAGTCTCCCCGGAATATATGTTTCATGAGGCTCCTCGTGAACGGGAATTTATTACCGGGAGTGAATGTGCAAAAGAAGCGGTGAGGCGATCAAATGTAGATATGTCCGTTGCCTATCCCATAACCCCACAAAGTGAAACATTGCAATTAATTGGTGTTTTGTATGGGGAAGGGTATGTGAAGGAATTTTATCGAGGCGAAGAAGAATATGGCGTCATGTCGGCAATTGCTGGGGCCTCGCGTGCAGGGGTTCGCGCCTTTACAGCCACAGCTGGTCCTGGAACATTACGAGGTCTCGAGCCAATCGTCTCATGGGCCGGTCACCGTCTTCCTGCCGTTTGCATGTTTACATGCAGGGTGGTCAATGCTCCGCTGGCTATTCAACCCGATAATATTGAAATTGCCTATCTTTTGAACAGCGGAATGTTGGTCTTTCATGCTGAAAATCAACAGGACCTTTTCGATTTTATTATGAAGGGTTTTATTATTAGCGAAAAGAATGATGTGACGCTGCCGGTAGGAGTCTGTTGTGATGGTTTTTTTGTGACTCATGCTCGAGGTTACTGTTCGATGCCAGATAAGGGGATCAAGTTACCAGCTCGAGATCCTTACCGAGGGTCCGTGCCGGTTTTAGACGCCGAAAATCCTCCCGCTCGTTTGTCACGTGATGCTCCGGTCCAAAAATCAAATTTTATGGCCTACAATATTCACGCAGTGTGGCAGCAGGAAGTATGGGCTGGTGTTGAGCGATCAAGGAAATATATTGAGCAATATATGGATGGATTACTAGAAGCTCAGGATGTGGACGACGCAGATGTTCTCCTTGTTGCTTCGGGGAGTGCAGCGGCCCAATCCCGCGAAGCAGTTCGCCAATGTAAGGAAAAAGGTATTAAGGCTGGATTGATCAAGATTCGTTCCTTACGACCTTTCCCAACAAATGAACTGAGGAAGCTGTGTGCTAAAGCCAAGCTTATAGTTATTCCCGAGTTTAATTATGTTGGATGGTTGGCTAAAGATGTGGCTACGGCAATTTATGGATTCTCCAATGCAAAAATTGTTGCTGGTCCACATGTCTATGGGGGAATGTCCATGCCAGTGGAAATGATTACGGATGAAGTGGAATGTGGTCTGACCGGGAAAAAATCTAATACAGTTCCTCCTTCAGCAATTATGGGAGTGGCAGATCCGGCGGCCGTTGCAGAATTTATGAAAAGCATATAACTCAATTGTCCAACAATTGAGTATATTCTAAGGCCCGCCCCAAAGAAATTGGGGCGGGCCTTTCTGTATCATTCCCAGATACCAAGACACCATGACTTCTGCGAAACCAGGGCGAATTCTCGTAACCAATGATGATGGCATTGATGCGCCTGGCATTCGTGCCCTTGCCAACGCCATGAGAGCATTGGGACAAGTGTGGGTCGTCGCTCCAGAGAGAACACAGAATGCAGTAGGGCGAGCGATGACGCTGCATAAGCCCTTGCGGGTTCGGCAAATTCGGCCACGGTGGTATGCCGTGAATGGGACCCCAGCAGATTGTGTTACTTTGGCGATTTGCAAGCTTCTAGAAACGACCGTGCCCGTGCTCGTGGTCTCTGGAATTAATAAGGGGTGGAATCTGGGAGATGACGTCACCAATTCCGGTACGGTGGCAGGGGCGTTGGAAGGCATGCTCCACGGAATACCCTCCCTGGCGGTGTCCTTAGAAGATTGCCCACAAGCATCCTATGCGATGGCTGCCCATTATGCGGTCCAACTGGCGGAGCGGATTTTGAAATCTGGTTTGCCAAAAGGGACGATTCTCAATGTGAACGTCCCTGGCTCAAAAATGGAAGCGATTGCCAGCCTACAGTTCACGAGTTTGAGCCAACGACGGTATCATAAGCCAGTGGTGGAAAAAATTGACCCCAGGGGAGGGTCCTATTTCTGGATCGCTGGGGAACGACAATCGTGGGCCAGAAAAAAGCCTTCCGACTATGATGCGATGGAAAAGAACCTGGTTTCAGTCACTCCTCTGCATTTAGATTTAACCGATTACGTGGCGCTCAATACGCTGAAGAGTTGGGTGAAAACTCTTTCACACCAAAAAACAACTCATGTTTCATCTGTTCGAAAATTGACGAGAATCAAAAAGGTATGAAAAGCCTTTAGAGCATTTTGGTAAATATTCTTTATTAAACTTTGGTTCCATCGCCATGGACTTGGTTAAACAATTATATAACTGGATGCTCTCCTGGGCTGATTCGCCTTATGGAGTCCCTGCTCTCTTTGGCTTGGCCTTAGCCGAATCCTCTTTCTTCCCTCTCCCTCCTGATGTGTTATTAATTGCCATGACGCTTGGCAGTCCGGTAAATGCCTGGTGGTTTGCCACCGTGGCCACAGTCGGGTCAGTTCTAGGGGGGGCCTTGGGTTATGGCATTGGTTGGTATGGCGGACGGCCCCTTTTGAAGAAATTCTTGGGACAAGATCGCATGGACCTTGTGCATCAGTATTTTCAACGGTATGAAGGCTGGGCAATTCTTATTGCCGGATTCACCCCAATCCCTTATAAAATCTTTACGATAGGGGCCGGAGCCTTTTATGTTGATTTCAAAATCTTCATGGTGGCTTCGATAGTTAGCCGAGGCGGGCGTTTTTTCCTGGTGGCGGGCGCCATTCAATTTTTCGGCCCATGGATGAAAGACATCATCGAAAAATATTTCAATCTCTTCTCTATCGTATTCATTGTTCTGCTGGTCCTGGGTTTTTGGATTGTGAAACATCAGGGTCAGAAACTTGCGCAAAAGACTTCTTCCCGACAGCTGTAAATCATGTCGATTGTTCTCTATAACACCCAGACCAAGAAAAAGGATGTCTTTGTCCCGTTGATCCCCGGGCAGGTCAGCATGTACGTCTGCGGTATGACCGTCTACGATGATTGCCATCTAGGCCATGCTCGAAGTGCACTGACTTTCGACATGATCCGACGCTATCTTGAATTTGCTGGCTACAAAGTGAAGTATGTGAGGAATTTCACCGATATCGACGACAAAATCCTAAATCGTGCCAAGCAAGAAAATGTTCCCTGGCACGAAATCAGCGAACGGTATATTCAGAATTTTTACCGGGACATGGGGGCATTGGGCATTACGAAACCCTCAGCAGAACCTCGAGCCACCGAACATATGCAGGATATACTTCACATGGTTGAAGGCCTGATCCACAAGGGCGTGGCCTATCAACTAGAAGGGGATGTCTATTTTTCCGTCAAGAAATTTGCCCCTTATGGCCAACTGTCCGGGAAAAATTTGGAAGAGTTGCAGGCTGGAGTTAGAGTTGAAGTCGATACTAGAAAAAAAGATCCCATGGACTTTGCCTTATGGAAAGCTGCAAAGCCTGGCGAACCTGGCTGGGAAAGCCCCTGGGGGAAAGGCCGCCCAGGGTGGCATATCGAATGTTCAGCGATGTCAGTGGCAGAGCTAGGCCCCTCCTTCGATATTCATGGTGGTGGCAAGGATCTCATATTCCCTCATCACGAAAATGAAATTGCCCAATCCTGTGCCTATACGGCCAAGGATTTTGCGCGTTATTGGGTGCATAACGGGTTTGTGACCGTGGATAAAGAAAAAATGTCAAAATCCCTTGGCAATTTTTTCACCATCAGAGAAATTTTGGACAAGTCGACAGTGTCAGATTTGGAAGCGAAAACTGGCGAATACCTTCGCTATTATCTCCTGTCCACCCACTATCGAAGTGATCTGAATTTTTCCGAACAATCCCTTCCTGAAGCCAAAGCGGCTATGGATACTATATATGGACTCATACAGCGATTAGAGGAATCCGATTCTCAAAAAAGCAATCAAGGTGACGAAGGTTGCGAACACGTCTTGATGCAATTTGCCAAAAAATTCAAGGAAGGTATGGAGGATGATTTCAATACGCCAAAGGCTGT
>JACDDF010000093.1 GCA_013817135.1 Nitrospirales bacterium | reverse complement strand
CGCTCCCACAATAGCCGGCATAGAAATCAAGAGAGAAAACCGGGCCGATAATTCCCGATCCAATCCCAACAACACTCCACTGGAAATGGTTGACCCGGACCGGGAAATCCCTGGAAGGACCGCCACACCTTGCACAATACCAATCACGAGGGCATCCCGAATGCTCATGTCCTGAATACCCCGGACGCTGTTTTTCCCTCGCCCCAACCAGAGAATCACTCCCGTGATCAGCAACATGACGGCCACGACGGAGGGCTGGACTAATGTTTCAAGACCGATGGATCGAATACCCAATCCAATGATTGCGGTGGGGATGGATGCCAGCAGGACATAATGGATTGTCCGCCGCTCATATCCTTGAAACAGGCTGCCTTGTGTTGTGCTCCATCCAACATATCCCAATCCCAGGGTGAGGAGATCATGACGAAAATACACAAGGATCGCGGTCACCGTCGCGAGATGCAACATAATGTCATACAACAAATTGGTCTCACTGAAATGACCAAACCAGTGTTGAACCAGGACCAAATGTCCTGAAGAGGATACCGGGAGGAATTCCGTGAGTCCTTGAATGACCGCAAGCACCACCGCTTCGATGTAGCCCATCGGTTATGAATGCCTTTCTTTTAGTTGTTGATCAACAGAAGATAATTCACCGAACAGATGACAACTCCTAGCCTTTCCACTGACTGGCAAAATCACGAACACCCTCTTCCCAGGAGGGCAACTCAATCAAGGGGTTCTGTAAAGAGGTCAGCACGGCATAGGGTGGCCTCCGAGCAGGTCGAGGAAATTGAGCGGTGGCTATAGGCACGACCGAAGTTTGAATATCCAACGCCTGATAGAGTGCTTGGGTCAATTCGTACCAACTGGCTCCGCCCGCACCGGCCATGTGATAGGTCCCAAACGCATCCGTCTCACCCAACTGGAATACTGCCCGAGCGAGATGAGGGGCAAAGGTCGGTGACCCATATTGGTCGCTGACGACTTTCACCACCTCCCGTCCCGTCATTCGACAAATCGTACTTGGAAAGTTCTTCCCCACAGTGTGATAAAGCCAGGCCGTCCGGACAATAAAATGCCGTGGGTTCGCTATCCGCACCGCCGCTTCACCGGCTAATTTACTCTGCCCATAGACGCCTAACGGATTCGTACGATCGAATTCATGATAAGGCCGATTCTGCTGACCATCAAATACATAATCAGTGGAAAAATGGATCAGAGTCATTCCCAGATCATTCGTCACCACTGCAAGATTTCTCGGGCCCAGGGCATTGCCCCGGAATGCGGCATCCTGTTTCACTTCTGCCTCATCCACCTGCGTATAAGCGGCCGCATTGATCACGATGTGTGGTCGGAGTTGATCAAGAGCTTTCTTGACTTCCTCAAACTGCGTGATATCCAGGTCCTGGAGGTCCCAGGCCGTGACCTCGTGGTCGGCATATTGCCGTTGTAGCGCCTGTCCTAATTGACCTTGAGCCCCTGTGATTAAAATTCGACTCTGCCTCATGGTTGGTAATCCGGAAGTTGATCGCACAGGTCGTCAAGGAACTGCCCAGCAGCATCCTTTGTGGAGAGAAGCGGCCGTTCGATCGGCCATTGAATGCCAATACGTGGGTCATCCCATCGAATGGTCACTTCACCGCCAGGCGCATAGACATCGGTACATTTGTACTCCACTTCCGCCACATCGCTGAGGACACAAAATCCATGGGCAAAACCCGGAGGAATATAAATTTGTTTGAAATCCTCTGCCGATAAGTTGACTCCCACCCATGAGGCAAAGGTCGGCGACCCCTTTCGAATATCGACCGCGACATCAAAAATTTCCCCACGGATTACCCGTATGAGCTTCCCTTGTGGGCGAGTCATTTGAAGGTGAAGACCCCGAAGTGTCGCGCGGACCGACGATGAACAGTTATCCTGCACAAATGGAAGCGGGATCCCTGCCTCCTGATACTTTTGTACATGATACGTTTCTAAAAACCATCCACGTTGATCCCGATAAACATCAGGCTCAACAATCAGAACCTCCGGCAGCCTGGTTGGGAAAAATTTCATGCCCGGTTACTCCTGACCCTGATTCACCAAATGCAGCAAGTATTGCCCATATCCGTTGTCTTTCATTTTCGTGGCTAAGCGCAACACGTCACCTGATTGAATGTAACCCATTTTGTAAGCGATTTCTTCCGGGCAGGAAACCATCAGGCCCTGTCGTTCTTGTAAAACTTGAATATAATGTGCCGCTTGCATGAGGGATTCGTGAGTCCCCGTATCCAACCAGGCAATGCCGCGCCCCAGCACCCGCACATGCAGCGATCCGGCCTCTAAATAGGTTCTATTCACATCGGTGATTTCTAACTCTCCTCTAGCCGAAGGCTTGAGAGAATCGGCCATGCCCACAACCTGATTGTCATAAAAATATAACCCGGTTACCGCATAAGGTGATTTGGGATGGAGGGGCTTTTCCTCCAGGCTGGTGGCTTGGCCGTGATCATTAAAGGTCACCACACCGTATCGTTCCGGATCCCGAACCTGGTAGGCAAAGACTTGCGCACCCGAGGCCTGAGAGGCCGTTTCCTGAAGATAGCGAGAGAGCCCATGCCCATAAAAAATATTATCACCAAGAATGAGCGCCACCCGATCCTGCCCGATAAACTCACGCCCAATCACAAAGGCTTGCGCAATTCCTTCCGGTCGGGGTTGGACCTGATAGCGGATCGTTAACCCGAGATGACTGCCATCACCTAACAACCGGACGAACCCTTCCTGCTCATGCGGAGTCGTGATCACCAGAATCTCCCGGACTCCAGCAAGCATGAGAGTCGACAACGGATAATAGATCATCGGTTTATCGAAAACCGGCATGAGTTGTTTGCTGACCGCGTGGGTTAAGGGATAGAGTCGGGTTCCCGATCCACCCGCTAGGATGATTCCCTTCATCGTGCCCCTTTGTATTCCAATATCTTCGTCATTCTCATGTTACCTTGCCAAAATGAGAGAACGTCCCTGCCCCTATATCAATGGGGCAGAGGATAACCCGAGTCGTTCCCGTTGATAGGAGTTCGTGGTCACGGCCTGACACCATTCGCGATTGGCAGCATACCATTCTATCGTCCGCTGCAATCCGGACTCGAAAGAGTGGCGGGGGCTCCACCCCAGTTGCGATTGAACTTTGGTGGTATCAATTCCATAACGAAAATCATGACCGGGACGGTCAGGCACAAATACTTTCAGGTCTCCGTATCGTGTGATGCCACGTTGAGACAGGGAAAAATTCGAACTACTGGGCGCAACATCTTCCAAAATCAGGCATAGGGCATCGACGACATCAAGGTTCGATCGTTCCGACCGCCCGCCAAGGTTATATTTTTCTCCAGGCGTGCCTTCCTGAAGGACCAGGAGTAAGCCTTCACAATGGTCTTCAACAAACAACCAGTCCCGTATATTCTGACCGTTCCCATAAATCGGAAGAGGCTTCCCTTCTAAGGCATTCAAGACCATGAGAGGAATGAGCTTTTCGGGAAATTGAAAAGGCCCATAATTATTCGAGCAATTGGTCATCAACGTCGGAAGACCATAGGTGTGATAGAAGGCTCGCACCAAATGATCGGCACTCGCTTTCGAGGCCGCATACGGAGAATTGGGGGCATAAGGGGTCTCTTCGGAGAACAACCCTGTTGGACCCAACGTGCCATACACTTCATCTGTCGAGACATGCAGGAACCGAAAATGCCGTTGATGCTCGGGAGTGCGATGCTTCAGGAAACGCCGGACCACGTCTAACAACACCAGCGTTCCCGTGACATTGGTATGGATAAAGGGATACGGGTCGTCAATGGACCGGTCCACATGCGATTCAGCTGCAAAATTCAATAACCACCTGGGAGAATATGAATCCATGACCCGGGTCATTTCTCCCGCATCGGCAATATCTGCCTGGATAAAATCTAGACGAGGATGGTCCCACAATCCATCAAGGTTTTCTCGATGCCCCGCATACGTTAATTTGTCCACGACGACAACCCGTGCTTCGGTCTTGTGAAGAGCCATCCGAACAAAATTGGCGCCAATAAATCCAGCGCCTCCTGTCACGACCATAGTCTCCATGATTCAATCTTCTCCAATTGGGAGTATTGAAAAATGCTGCCAGCGGCGTTCTCGCCGCTTGGCCGTGCTCACGTACTCCTCCGTACGCTCGACTCGTCCAAGCGGCCGCGGCCTTGCTGGACAGGCCTTTTTGAACACTCCCCTGTTTTTCTCTGGTGAGACTCGATCACTCCTATGCTGAGGAAACGGCAAAATTATTGAAATATAAAATAGCTCCCAGCTGTTAAAAGTCGTGGGGACAAACCAGGAAATACTCTGGTGGGATATAGGAAGGACTCCTTACTCAACCGTCACACTCTTGGCAAGATTTCTCGGACGGTCAATATCTACCCCTCGCAACACCGCGATATGATAGGCCAGCAGCTGAAGACCGACGGTAAACAGAATCGGGGTCAAGAGCGCATGCACAGCAGGAATCGCGAACACGTGATCGGCAACCTGATCCAAGGCATGATCCCCTTCGGTCACAAATGCAATCACGGGGGCACTCCTGGCGCGCACTTCCATCAGATTACTGACAGACTTTTCATAGAGCCGATCTTTCGGCGATAAGACGACCACGGGCATGTCTTCATCAATCAACGCAATTGGACCATGCTTCATCTCCCCTGCTGCATACCCCTCTGCATGGATATATGAGATTTCTTTGAGTTTCAATGCCCCTTCCAGGGCGATGGGATAATTAATCCCACGACCCAAATACAAAAAATTTCGTTTTTGATAATACCGATTGGCAATGGCTTGAATAGCCGCTTCCTGCTTGAGAATATGCTCTACTTGGCCAGGAAGCTTGAGGAAATGATCCAACCACCACCGCCCTTCCTCCGGACTTAACGTGCGACGCACCCGTCCCACATGCAAGGCCAATAGATATAAGGCAATCACCTGCCCGGTAAAGGCTTTCGTAGAAGCCACGCTAATTTCAGGACCACATCTTGTGTAAATCACCCCATCGGCTTCGCGAGCCAGAGTACTCCCCACCACATTCACAATCGCCAGGACGCGAGCCCCTCGGTGCTTAGCTTCCCGTGCCGCCGCCAATGTGTCCGCCGTCTCGCCTGATTGTGAAATGGCAATAAATAAATCGTCCTTTTGAATCATGGGCTCCCGGTACCGGAACTCTGAACCAATATCCACCTGAACGGGGCGTCGAATCATTTCTTCGAATAAATATTTCCCGACGAGCCCTGAGTGCCAAGACGTCCCACACGCAACGATCCAGATTCGCCTGGCATTGAGCAACTCCTCGTCAGTCATGGCCAAATCGGGAAGATCCGCTTCGCCCGTTTCATATTGAAACCGGCCCCGAAGCGTATCCATGATCACTTGTGGCTGTTCATGGATTTCCTTCATCATGAAATCCGGATAGCCCCCCTTTTCAGCCGCCTCAGCATCCCAGTCAATAGTAACCGGGCTGAAATCTTTCGGTTGGCCGGCCGAATCAAAAATGGTGATTCCGGAACTCTCTAAAATGCCCACATCTCCGTCTTCTAAAAACACCACCTCCCGTATATGGGCGAGGAGAGGAGTGACATCAGAAGCCAAGAATGCTCCTTTTCCATTCTGACCAATCACCAGGGGACATCCTGAACGACTGACGACGATGCGTCCTGGCTCAGCCAACGACATTACGGCAATGGCATAACTCCCATGCAGGTCATTGGCCATTAATCTGACCGCCTCTTGAAGCCCATGCCCTTTTAACGTGAGCGAAGATAATAGATGCGCAATAACCTCAGTGTCGGTTTCAGACTCAAATCGATAGCCTTCTAATTCCAATCGGTGGCGGAGATCTAGGAAATTTTCAATGATACCGTTATGGACGAGGACGATCTCTCCCGAACGGTGAGGATGGGCATTTTGTTCAGATGGCCGACCATGCGTGGCCCAACGAGTATGACCGATTCCGATCGTTCCGGTGACATCCCCGTTTTGCAAAACGGCCTGGAGATTGATGAGCTTGCCCACCGTCCTTCGAATCTTCAACTCTCCATTATGTTGAATCGCAATCCCGGCGGAGTCGTACCCTCGATATTCCAGCCGTTGTAGCCCGGCTACTAATATAGGTGTAGCTGATTCATCTCCAACATATCCGATGATTCCACACATAATCTAAGGCTCCTTACATCTCATCATTTTTTTAATTGTATTGGAAAGATCAGGATGGTATCGATCAGTGAAGGCCGGAACGGAAACGCATGGGGCCAACCAGACATCGCTCGACTTCGTTCATCAAAATTGGTCACTAAACAGAGTCTTTTTTATGTTGAGGGTTCGGTTGGAGTGACGACTCTTCCGTGTCATCATGCTGTTGGGCCTGAGCATGAGTAGCTGAGGAAGAAGCCAGAATTTCCCGCCGCTTCGCCGCCGTGCCTTCTTTATTGATTTGCGGCACTCGAGAAATTCCCAATGCATTGGGCGGAACATTTTTCGTAACGGTGGTCCCTGCCGCAATCAACGCTCCTTCCCCTATCGTCACCGGGGCAATTAATTGCACATCGCTCCCAATAAATACATTGTCCTCAATCCGGGTCCGTGCCTTTCGAAATCCATCGTAGTTACAGGTAATGGTCCCGGCGCCGATATTCACATTCCGGCCAATCACGGTATCTCCGAGATAACTCAAATGATTGACCTTAGACCCTTCTCCAACTTCAGTCTGTTTCAATTCCACAAAATTACCAACTTTGCCTTTTCGATGAATGAGGCTACCAGGACGCAAATGGGCAAAAGGTCCAATGACCGCCCCCTCTTCTATTGTAGCTTCAAGGAGCACGCACGAATCCTGAATGAGGACATTATTGCCGACCAATGAATTATTCAGCCGCGAATTGCCGTGAATAACGCAATTGGTTCCAATGACGGTCCGACCTTCAAGCATGACGCCAGGATACAGGCTGGTATCCCTTCCGACCTCGACCCCATCGTCAACAATCACCCGATCCGGATCCAGCATGGTGACCCCTGACAACATGAGACGCTGGGAAATTCGTCGTCGCATTTCCTTCTCGGCTATGGCCAGATGTTCCCGTGTGTTAATTCCAGTTGTCTCCAAATAGTCATTGGTCACCCATGCCGCAACTTTCAGGCCTTGCTGAACAGCCATTTCAATAATATCGGTAATGTAAAATTCCCCTTGGACATTTTGCGGGCGCAATTGGCTCAAGGCCTTCCCAAGGAAGGTGGCATCCACGACATATGTCCCAACATTAATTTCCGAAATACTGCGTTCCTCCGGTGAGGCATCTTGATCCTCGACGACACGGCGGATCTCGCCTGATGGCCCGCGAACCACTCGCCCGTATCC
>JACDDF010000092.1 GCA_013817135.1 Nitrospirales bacterium | reverse complement strand
CAATATGGTTCATCGCCTTCATTGACCATTCCGGCGCAAATATGGAGGCAAGGCCATGGGAAGAAATCCGGATCATGAGAAAAAGGATGTGATGACCAATCAAGAGAAAGCAAAATTGATTGCGCCATGGGTTAATCCTGCAGAGCGGATCACGGTGGACTTTAAAGATGTGACAGGTTTGAATGCTGAAGTGTTCGGGTGTACGGAAAACGTGGTGTATTTATTATTTCAAGAAGCCTTCCCACATATGAAAGAACAAATCACCATTCCGTTGAGAGCGGTGCAGATTGGAGAGGATCACGGGCACTATACACGGGACCCGGATGCACCTCCTCAATGGCGATTGCGTTTGCGGGTGAATCAAAATCGTCCGGAAGGATTCTAGAATGTGGCAAGCCCAAGCTGGTGCGACCATCACACCCTCTATTCCATTGCATTTGTCGCATAGAGAGGAAAATGCCCAGTCAACGGACAATCTCGCGATTAGACGAGTTAGCGATTTTCAGTCAACAACTTGTCCATTCACAGTCCGCAGGATGGCAAGGTAACCTAAGACATAAAACATTGGCAGTAACTTTAATTGTAAGGAGACCATTATGCATGTATCACGTAAAGTTATCACAATCGGACCTGCGGTTATGATCCTGTGCCTGGGCCTACCATTTGTGTCGCAGGCCGGATCTTCCCATGATTCCGACGAGTATCGAAACCGACACGATACATCACAAAGAGGAGGGGCCGGTTCTCGTTCGGGAAAAAACGATGTCCCTATTGATCAATATTCCGATGATCGGCGTTATTACACGGATCAATTTGGAGATGGGGATACGATGCGAGATCAGGAGAACCTCAGACGAGACCGGTCGGCCGGTCACAGGACTGATGACAGAAACCGGGACGATCGACCGTGGGCAGAGATGAGTGATCAAGAGTTGGCAAAGGCGGTTCGGTCGGAACTTTCCTGGAGTCCATTTGTCGATGAGGATCCTATTCGCGTGAATGCCCATCAAGGAGTGGTGACGCTGCAGGGAACCGTTGAGGATAAATCGGAAATGGCGGCAGCGGTTGATAATGCCTATGAGGCAGGTGCCAGGCGGGTGAATAATCAATTGAGAATACAGAAATGATCTCTGTTTACCAACCTTTAAGTAGAAAGGGATAAACCATGCCGATATTAATGTGGCTCTTAGGAGTGCCTGTAAGTCTCATAGTTGTATTATGGTTGTTCGGAGTCCTTTCTTTTTAAAACCGGTTTCGTAGAACCGGATTTTTCTACAAGGGATTGTGCAACCTCAGCGACAACCGTAGGGTTAGAAGCGAATTTCCATCAATTTTCACCTTACCCGGTAAGCTTTTGTTGGACACTTAAACGGGCCTGTGGCGTTCCAGTGTGAGGAATGGTCCGGGCCCGTTTTCATTAAATGTCTTGGCGCGGGCTCAGATGTTTTTTAACGTTCATCCTTATACGCGCCTCATGCCACATATCCAGGCGGCGCTGATAAAGGACAGACTCTAAGAGAAATTGAAAACAAATGTCCATTGGTTAATTGCCATGTATCATGTAAATGTTATAGCTCATTCTGATTAGGAAAATGCCTGAATCCCACTCGTGATGAAAAGGGATTGGGAGACCGCCAATGCAAGGGACGTTAGGACATGTCAGACTTGGTGAGGGACGAAGGGGTCTGATCTTTTTGCCATTTGTGCTCGTTGTGTCGGTCTCAGTCCTGCTCTTCTCTTTTCAAGTTCCGTTAGGAGCAAACCGGGGCATAGATTCTGCCCCTATCGATTTGCAACAGACATGTCGAAATGGGAAAACTCTTTTTGCGGGCTCTTCAGGAACGACTTTTATCTATTCATTGCAACCGTGGGGTGGAGTTCGATTTGATATTACCGACAGGCCTTTTTCCGCAAAGCGGGATGCCCATATCCGGACTCTGCTCTGGGGATCGAAAAAATATCCCTTGTCAAAGGCCGAAACCATTCCCACGATGGCGGAATCAGAAATGCGCATGAGGCGGGGCGGCAGTCGCCCGACCGTTCAATTTCTTCGATTACGAAATCCGAATTGGTTGACCACTTCCTGATAATAGGGAAAATGCTCCGAACGATGGGACTGGTTGTCGACTGAAGCTGAGAACGAGAGTGACAATTTTCTAAATGGTTTGGCAGTTGCTTAAAGGGGAATTCTGTATTTTCTCTAAATAAGGACGCCGGCTTTCGGAAGTGACTTGCCTGTTTTAATCTACTGTGATGAGTAAGCTTCTTATAATTGACCCCGATCCGGATTCACAAGAGTCCATGAAACGTATCTGTGATTGGAGTGGAATCGAGATGGTCGTTGCGGGAAAACTCTCAGAGGGAATCAGACTCTCTGCACAACAATCCCTTGATTGCATCGTCATAGACTTGTTCCTCGAACAGAAAAGCGGGTTTTCGTTTATTGCTGAAATCACCTCCCAAGAAATCCATCCTCTGATTATTGCGACATTCTCGGCTACTCGCGCACCAAAGTTCAACATTAGAAGATTTGCCCATTTGCTGGGAGCATCCTACACCTTCGAAAAACCTTTTAACTCCATGTTATTTCTTCAGGCCTTTAGTGATCTGGAGTCACCTATTTCCACTGTGCGAAATAGAGGCTAAAGAGAAAACGACAGGTCAATCACAAGCTCGTCTACCAAAGCTCATCACTCCCTGTTCGCGATTGTGAACGCGGTCTCATTATCAAAATTCATTCAGATTCCTGGTAGAGGAATTTTATGCCATCTGAAGGTCCCGAGAAAAACGGTTGCCCGTTTTATTCCCGGAAGAGGTTTTTGACCCGGGAGTCCGCCAGGAAATCTCTTCGTCCTTCAATGAATGCGGAGACACATGAAAATTCAGGGCCACGTCGGGTTTGAGAAGAAATGAGTCGCCGACTTGGGTAATGACATTCATACAGGAAAGACAGAGAGGTAAATGCCACATCCGGTAATCAAAACCGTACCCCTCCCTGAACATTTCGTGCCATTTGGAATCTTCGAGACAGGGATAGTACGGGGGGTCGCTTTTTCGATAGAAGGGCAACAATTCTTGTAAATTGTCCCGAACCTGTTGATGGAATAATTCCGGGTTAGCCTCTTGGTTTTTCACTAAAGATTGGACGTCATGCGTGGTTAATCCAACCTCCTCTGAAGCTTGGAACCACCCCTTTTGTCGCCATCGGGCAAAGTTTTTATAGATGCGTTGTGTCTGGCCTTCCTCTAAACCGAGAAGGAATCCGACCTCGACGGGCTTCATGCCGTAAAAGTGGTAGAAGAGACAGATCAAACCATCCCGACTGAGTACCGCTCGATTAAGCAGGCCATCCAGAAACCGGTACAAGATCGGATTGGAAGTTGATGACTCCTTGGATTCCTGAGGTTTTCCAAAAAAATCTGATATAAATCCATCCAAAAGCAGGGAAGGCCGGCAGGGGAGTTGCGATGGACAGTATTCGATAAACCTTTCAACCAGGTCAAAAGAAAGGCGCAACAATAATTTTTCATGTGCCGAATTGTCCGCCCATTGCCCCATATCTTGCAAAATACGCCGGATATGGCCTGAGGAACGTTCCAGAAAATAGGAGAAGTTTGCCGGAATAAACTGTTTGAACTCTTGAGGACTATTAATCACACCATTGGTTGATGAGGTTAAGGTTTTCAACGTCGGCCTCCTTGCTTGGGGATAAAGAATGAATTAAACATAAATTTCATCTCCTCAGATCCATGCCATCTGTAATGTTGTACAAATTAACGAAATGGCCGGCAATTCCGTACTGTTAAAATCCCTTGATTCTCCTGAGCGTGACCCTAGGGGGAATATTGTGCCAACTATGTGGGTGGAGAGGAGCGAAAGGCAGGCCATCGGATGTCGAAAAGATGATGGAAAGTCCTGATTTGTCAAATGGAAATGTGGGGCGGATGTGTTACGGTCAAATCTGCGAAATTCGATCCATCGGGCCATACTCCGCCTTTTGTCTTGTCCGTTTACCCCGGCTATTTCAGGTAAAAGGAATTTTCGATGATGTCTTCAAATCAGATGTCAGAACTCATTCGGAATAAAGATTGGACGGAAACTCCCTTGGGAGATAGGGCAAACTGGCCCTCTGAGCTCAAAACCGCTGTACAAATTATTCTGGATTCGAGATATCCCATGTTTGTTTGGTGGGGGGAACATCAGGTCAATATTTATAACGATGCCTATATCCCGATGCTGGGTAACCGGCATCCGAAAGCCCTGGGAGAATCTGCCTCCGACATTTGGGCCGATGTTTGGGAGGTCATCGATCCACAAGTGCAAACGGTCTTTCAAGAAGGTCGCGCCACGTGGAATGAGGATCTGCCGCTTTTTATGGGGCGGTACGGGTTTCTAGAAGAAACCTATTTTACCTTTTCGTATAGTCCCATCAGGCATGAAGAAGGAGCCGTCCTAGGACTTTTTTGTGCCTGTACCGAAGAGACCAGCCAGGTATTAAAAGGGCGCAGGCTCAATACCCTCAGACAAATTTCCGCAGTCATCGAACGTGCTCATTCGGTGGAGGAGGTTTGCCGATTCTCGGCTGAAGCACTCACAACCAATCCCTTTGATATCCCGTTCAGTCTCATCTATTTGTGGGATAGTGAAGAACGTGCTCTGTCTCTCGCCGCACAATCAGGTTTTCCGACTGATTCACTCCTGACTCCACTTCGACTCGAGGTGGGTGGGGATAGAGTCCATCCCCAGCCGTGGTGGCCACTTTCACTTTCGCTTAAGTGGGAAGAGTTCACATTTCCGTTTGACGTCTCTCTGGATCCTCCCGGAGGGGCCTGGCCGGAGACGTCCCGCCAGGGCATGGTGCTCCATTTGGAGTCGTGGGAGACAGAAAAAAAATCCGGCTATCTGATAGTTGGGATCAGTTCGAGGCTGGCGATTGATGACAGGTACCGTGAGTTTCTGAATCTGCTCGCCAAGGGAATTTCGGGTGGGATAAATCGTGCGCAGGTCCGGACCGAGGAGCGGAAACGTATTGAAGC
This sequence comes from Nitrospirales bacterium, assembly GCA_013817135.1. Lineage (GTDB taxonomy): Bacteria > Nitrospirota > Nitrospiria > Nitrospirales > UBA8639 > Nitrospira_E. The sequence continues at coordinate 2,388 of JACDDF010000092.1, read as the reverse complement.
CTTAGCGGAACTGAACCGGGCGAAAACCGAATTTTTCAACAATGTGAGCCATGAGTTTCGAACGCCCCTGACGCTTATTCTTGGTTCCTTGGATGAGGCCATGAACCCCAATGCCAATGATGCCGACTCGGCATTGACGATGGCCCACCGCAATACCGTCCGTATGTTGAAACTGGTGAATACCCTTTTGGCTTTTTTCAGCCTGGAAGCGGGCCGGATGCAGGCCCTGTTTGAACCGGTGGATCTCTGTGAGTTGACCAATGACCTGGCATCGACGTTTGAATCTGCCATGAAAAAAGCCGGTCTGGATTTTATCGTGTCCTGTTCCACGCTGTCTCAACCGGTCTATGTTGATCGAAGCTCCTGGGAAAAAATCATTCTGAACCTGCTTTCTAATGCCCTGAAATTCACGCTGCAAGGACGGGTTTCTGTGGAAGTTATTCAACAGGCTGAGTGCGTGGATGTCCGGGTCGGAGATTCCGGTGTCGGTATGAGTCGGGAGACGCTTTCCCATGTGTTTGACCGATTCTATAGGGCCAAGGAAGCCCAGGGGAGAACATGTGAGGGAACCGGAGTCGGTCTGGCCTTAGTGAAGGAGTTGGTAGAAATGCATGGCGGGAAGATTCATGTGGAGAGTGAATCCGGAAAGGGAAGTGTGTTTGCCGTGACGTTGCCGTTCGGCTTTTCTCACCTCCCGCCGGAGCAGGTATGCCACACAGCTACGGATCAAACCGACCAGAGTCTGGTGACGTCCTTCACCCTGGAATCTGATCAATGGGCGGGAGGAACAGATCATATACCGCTGCGTAAAGGAGTTCTCCAGGATGAAAGAGAGTCCCTTCCGAAGACGAATCAGTCACGTCCCATCATTTTATTGGTGGAAGACAATCGGGATATGCGGGATTATGTGACGCGATTACTGCGTGCCGACTATGAGGTGGTCTCGGCCTGCGACGGGCAGGAAGCCCTGGAACGGCTTCACACGGTCCGTCCCCACCTGATTCTGAGTGATATCATGATGCCCCGAATTGATGGCCTTGAATTGCTTACACGTCTTCGATCCGATCAGGATTTGCAATCGACGCCGTTTATTTTCCTCTCGGCAAGGGCCGGTCAGGTGGCCGAAGTGGATGGGCTTCTGACCGGTGCGGATGACTATCTCGTCAAGCCGTTTTCGGCGAAAGAACTTCTGGCCAGAGTCAAAAAAACATTGAGGTTGGCCACCATGCGTCGTGCAGCGATCGAATATGAATCACGCTTCCGGCATCTGGCCCACCACCCCGAAATCATGACCTGGCTCACGGAAGCAGACGGGAATTGCATTTTTCTCAGTCAAACCTGGTATGACTTGACCGGTCAGACAGAGGCAACCGGCCTGGGGGAGGGATGGTTGTTTGCTATTCATCCTGAGGATCGTCCATCCGTTCTACAGAAGTTTCACGAGGCGAACAGAAAAAGAAATGCCGTTCGCCTGGAATACCGACTTCGGAGTCAACATGGCGAGTATCATTATGTTCTGGATTCAGCTTCCCCGCGGTTTGACCCGGATGGCAGATATATGGGGTATGTCGGGTTGGTGCTTGATCTGTCCTATCAGAAGGACATCGAGGCCCAACATCGGGAAAGTGAAGAGCGATTTCGTACTCTTGCCAATACGATTTCCCAATTCGCCTGGGTGGCCGATTCGACCGGATGGATCTTTTGGTACAACGCACGCTGGTACGAATATACCGGTACCACCCTCAAAGATATGGAAGGGTGGGGTTGGAAAAGTGTCCATCATCCCGATCATGTTGAACGGGTGGTTGAGAAGATCAGCCGGTGTTTTCAAACCGGTCACATATGGGAAGACACCTTTCCTCTCAAGGACAAAAATGGAGAATATCGGTGGTTCCTCTCCCGGGCCGTGCCCATTCGGAATCAGCAGGGGGAGGTGATTCGATGGATCGGCACCAATACCGACATTACCGAAATAAAAACGACGCAGGAGCAACTCCAACATCTCACGACAAAATTAGAAAATCGCATCGCGAAACGCACTGAGGAACTGCGCCAAAATCAATCGCGCCTGCAGGCCCTGGTCGGCGATCTGATTCTGACCGAACAGCGGGAGAGACGCAGGGTGGCAGAGGAACTTCATGATTTTCTGGCTCAACTTCTCGTGGCCTGCCGGTTGCGGGTCAACCGGCTCGAGCAGATGACGGGTGAGGGAAGTATGCTCCCGGTTCTCCAGGAAATTGATGGTATCCTGGATCAATCGTTAGGCTATACCCGCTCCCTGGTGGCCCAACTGGTTCCGTCTGTGCTGTATCAATTCGGGTTGGTGGAGGCGTTACGGTGGCTGGCCGAGGATATGAAACAATATGGGCTTTCTGTGGAAGTCAACAT
>JACDDF010000091.1 GCA_013817135.1 Nitrospirales bacterium | reverse complement strand
TCGCCGATGCCCTACACGATGAGGGCAGCACGTGCAGCGAGAACCGCATTGCCCGAAGGATGCGCATCCTGGGATTGCACGCGATTCAGACGAAGAAATATACAGTCACGACTGACTCGACCCATTTCAAACCCGTCACATCCGACTGGCTTGAACAGGACTTTCACGCGGCGGCGCCCAATCAGAAATGGACCGGTGATATCACCTCTGTCTGGACTGACGAGGGGTGGCTGTATCTCGCCGTCGTGATGGACCTGTACTCCCGAGCCATTGTGGGGTGGTCGATGAACCGACGGATGACGCAACAACTGGTGTGTGACGCACTCAGCATGGCCTTGTTCCGTCGCGGCTTCCCCAAGGGCACGATCCTCCACGCTGATCGTGGCAGCCAGTATTGTTCGCAACGGTATCAGCAATTGATCCAGAGCCATGGCCTGTACGGGAGCATGGGGCGCAAAGCCACCTGCGACGATAACGCCGTCACGGAGCGCTTCTTTCATACCCTGAAAGTCGAACTGATTCACCGGGAGCGGTACGTGACGCGACGCAAGGCCAAAATCAGCATCTTTGAATACATTAAAACGTATGATAATCGGGAGAGAAAACACTCGGCGATTGGACATCGCATCCCAATGGTATTTGAAAAGACAGCTTAACCTTGTGTCCGATGTCGTCGGGGAAGATCACTTCCGACGCCTAGGAGACTCAATACCCGAGGCTTTTAGTGCAGCCTGAACCTCATGGCAGACATATCGAGCGATAGGGTTGGAGAAACGACTCTCCCCCGAGTTAGCCTAAGAAGTATTGATAGGCTTCGTTGTTAGTTTCATCCCGGTAGGGGTAACCCAGGTCTTCCAAAACAATATCAAGCTGTTTGCGTTCCGGTTTAGGCACCTGCATGCCCACGAGCACACGGCCATAGGCAGAACCGTGATTGCGATAATGGAACATGGAGATATTCCAGCGGGAGGCGAGCTTGGTTAGAAAATTCAGGAGCGCTCCCGGTCGTTCGGGAAATTCAAAACGAAAGACGATTTCATCCTTGGCCTGGGGCGCATGCCCTCCCACCATATGGCGAATATGCAGCTTAGCCACTTCATTGTCGGTCATGTCAACGACGTGATAACCCTTTCCCATCAAGAGCGAAATAATATCTTCGCGATCGTTTTTATCCGGTGAGATCTGCACACCAACAAAAATATGCGCATCGCGATTATCCGCAAATCGGTAGTTAAATTCTGTAATCGAATGCTTGCCCATCAAGGTGCAGAATTTCATATAGCTTCCAGGCTTCTCGGGGATAGTGACGGCGAGAACTGCTTCCCGACCCTCGCCAATTTCTGTGCGCTCGCTGATATAGCGTAAACGGTCAAAATTAGTGTTGGCCCCGCTATCAATCGCTATTAATGTTTTGCCCTTGCAGCCGGTCTGCGCCACATATTTTTTCAATCCTGCCAGCGATAGCGCTCCGGCGGGCTCGGCAATAGAGCGGGTGTCCTCAAAGATATCTTTAATGGCCGCACACATTTCATCTGCGTTGGCAGTGATGACGCCATCGATAGTTTTTCGCAACACACGGAACGGCTCCTTGCCAATTCGGGCAACAGCAACACCATCGGCGAATAGGCCCACCTGGGGCAAAATCACTCGGCGCTGTGCCTCCATTGCCGCCTTCAGGCAGGCCGCGTCTTCTGGCTCAACGGCAAACACTTTGATTTCCGGGCGCACATATTTAATGTACGCGGCCATGCCGGCGCACAACCCGCCCCCCCCTACAGGAATAAATACGGCATCAATGCGGGCGGGATACTGACGCAATAATTCCATCGCAACAGTGCCCTGACCAGCAATAACATCCGGATCATCGTAGGCCGGAATGTACGTCAGGCCTTTTTCTTTCAACAATTTTTGCGCATGGGTTGACGCTTCATCGTATGCGTCGCCAAACAACGCGACTTTCCCGCCATGGCGTTTTACAGCATCCACCTTAATTGCGGGTGTGGTTCTTGGCATGACGATGGTGGCATTCACCCCCATGTGCTTCGCCGCGAGAGCCAGACCCTGTGCGTGATTACCCGCCGATGCCGCAATGACGCCGCCCGCCCGCTGCGCATCGGTGAGTTGTAACAATTTATTGTACGCACCACGAATTTTGAACGAGAACACGGGTTGCAAATCTTCCCTTTTCAACAACACATAATTACCCATGCGTTCGGAAACGAGCGAAGCGTCATCCAAGGGTGTTTCTATGGCGAGATCATAGATGCGGGCATCAAGAATTCGTTTCAGATAGGACTGTGGCATAAGTTTTTTTTGACTGATTTCCGTCGATGACAAAGTTCGCACTAATGGAAAAATTTTATCAATTTCAATGCATGTTTGGTTTTTGTTGGTTCGATACAGGATCATTTTGATTTAGGGTACACAATGACCTCTCATGTTCATGGCACTCTCCGGTCTATGCTTCATTAGAGTTCACCGTCGTTCCCCTCGAACCATATTATATAATTCTCTTCCCAAAAGCACAGCAACTTCCAATATGGCATGAGTCCGATTCAGGCCAGTGCTTTAGGCATGATAAGAGGATGAAGACCGACCTGGAGAGCAGGCTTAAAGAGTCTCATGCATATCTCCAGGCCGCAAATTCCCGGGCGATGGCATCCGGGAACATTCCTGAACCTTAGCATCTGGTCCGTGCCCCACGGCTCCGGACGCTGAAAGTGGAATGATTGAACCGGATAAACGGCCAGTAGAGGACGTGGTGCATTCTGACGCCAGATATCTCATGAATGTCTATGATTCCATCGAAGGGTTTAACCGTGGGTATATAAATTTAACGAACAATTCGATGAATAGGTGTTTCTGCCTGTCGTGGAAGGATATGAAGCCGTCATGGCGGATTTTTTCGAGGATCGTCTCTCCAATTTTTTCTCGAACATCGCCGACATCCGTAACCTGTTCAACGCCATACTTCAGCTCAAGGGAGAAGCTACGCTGAACACATTGGGACGCTTCGTCATCAATTGCTCATTAGAATTATGAGGGTTTTTCGATCATGTCAGTCCGTTAGGTATGCCCCAACAGACAGAGGATTTCGGGCAAACGCTCGGACATTACGGACTGAACGCCGGAGCCTATCTCATGCTTTCCATTCTCGGTCCTCCATCAATGAAACACCGCCGGGCTACTGACCGCTTCCACTGCCAGGTTTTTTTATTTGTACACTCCATTGCATTTCAATCATCACCTCGAACGCAGATCCCCCTCTGACCTGGGGGGTGGATACGAGGTCCCAGCTAAATTTTCGCTATTACGAAACCGGCTCTCCGTTCGAATATGACTTGATTCGGTTTCTGTACACCAAAAAACGGGAGCTGGATATTGGGAAGTAGATGGGCATACGTACCTTTGCAGGTTCATCACATTCTTTGTAAGATGACGCCATGATGATTCAACTGCTGGATAGGGAAACCCTTAGGTATTTTGGTCGAGCATGCCTGCTGCTGTTTCTTTTGGGTTATGGAGGAGTCAGTGAAAAAGCCTATGGAGATTCTTCGCAAGACGACCTCGTCGATCTCACGGGAGGAGTCATTCCATTGCTCACCTATGATCCCGGAGGAGGCTTTTCAGACGGAGGCGAATTATTTTCGGGAGGAAGGCTTTCCTCTCGGGGCGATGTCCGGTATCTGGTTCGAGTGAAAAATCAGACCGGTGATCCCATCGAAGCCGACTCACTGATCCTCGTCGTTGACAAAATTCAAGAGATGGCACAGCTCCGTAATGTAACCACCAGTCTTGATATTAGAGGGACCGATGGGAATACTGAAGATGGGAAACCGTATTTTCGGATACCTGTTCATGGCCAGGCAGAACTCCCCCCATACGGGGAAAGTGAATCGTTCCTCATCGAAATCAAGAATCCTGACCTTCTTCGCTTATACCCTCCGGTCTTACGAGTCTGGGGAATCCGAAAGACCGCCTCTCATGCGTTTCAAGGTGCGTTGCAGAACTTGATCCAGGATGGTGCCGTGACCCCCGAAGAAGCGAAAAAGGCCATGGACGAATCGCAATAGAAACAACGTTCGTAAGGTAACTGCCCGGGGAAATCCCCCATGACGCAAGAAGGGATGAGAATAGTGGATAAACGTGTTCAAGCCATGAGAATAAGCATATTGAGTCTGGCGTTCTTCTTCATTGTAGGGATGGGAACGGTCCTGGCTTCAAACGTAGATAACCCGAATGAACCAAACCCCGTAAGCGGACATTCCATTTCTCTCGAAGACATCACGCCTGCAGATGTCCTGGCCCGGGTTCAATTGCTTCGGGATACCCTGGAACTGATCCGATTTGAAATGGGGAAACCGTTGGTAATCCCATCCGATGCCATCTCCACCAATATCCACTCCCATGAAGCCTATTTCCAAGCTCTGACCCTCTTTCATAAAGCCGACCGGCTCGCTTTGGAACTCACCGGGAGCACAGGAATTCCCCCGGAACCCATCTCCCTTTCCGCTCTTGCGCCATTGCATATCTGGAAAATGGTGAACATGAGCTACCTTCGTATTCTGGCCATCAAGGAGGAGTTAGGTCTGAAGGAAATTATTTCGGAACGCTCCGAAGATTCCTCGACAAGTCTGACAGAAACCGGACGAGCCATTGTGCAAGCCAACCGCCAAATCAATTTGCTGCAGGAGCGACACTTTTCACCCAGTGATGTGGCGCAACAAGTTCTTCTAGCCAGTCAGTATGCTAAACGGTTGCTGGCCCGGTTTCCCCAACCTCAGGTGGCTTCGGAGGCTCTCCCGCTCGAAAGAGGCAAGCAGCCCGCCGATGTCTTCCTCCGCTTGGTTGAATGCTATGCTTCTCTGGAAACAATTGCGCATCAGTCCGGCATTCCTTTTCTTCATCTTGATCTACCGGCCGCGAAAAGTGTCGGTCTTTCTCGGCAATTGGAACCAAGCGACGTCTATGATATGGCCACTCTGCTGGTTTCGGATCTCGCCTATCTCCAAGGGCAATTGAAAAAAATTGATCCTCCAAAGTCTATTCCCTATCCGGGACGCCTGTTCCCTTCCCATGTCTACCAGCAAGCTACCGTGCTGCTGCATCAGTTGAAGGCACTGGAACAGTTAGTGGCAAACGATCCAGAATGGCTCTCTAGATAGAGAATAGACTTTTTCTCGAATCAATTTCCTCCATGACCCGCTTGTTACCAAGGCATACCAAACACCTCACCCCCAGTTCAAAGTGCAGCAGAACCCCTGGCCAAAGGCCGGTGCCATATAGTCCCAAACCCATCCAAGGACGATGACGGCAACCGTGTGATTCAGCATTATGGCTGCGATCGACCCTAGACCTGGCTCTGTGCATCACGACGGGCTGCCATGCAGGCTGCACCAAGGGAGAAGGGTGCGGCTCCGGCAACACGAGCCACGACTGCCCCTCCGGAGAAAACGAGCGACCCGAATCACGACCGGCATCGACGGCGACAGGCCCAGCGCTAAACCAGTCCCTGCCTCAAGCATCGCTGTCACGACGGACAGAAATCTGAGTTGCATGGCCATACCCTTCCGATGATTGGACATGTCCCATCGCTCATGTTGGTGGATCATGTAGTAAGAGGTGATCTTGTGGTTCCGGCTCCCATTAAGACGAACAGTCTATTGGAGCCATTCGGGATGAGACTGCACCTGGGTTTGCAAAACCTGCCGTTGAGCCAGGAGTCCACCTACCTGTTGATACACATGGGAAGGCAAGATAGGACCATGAAGGCTGACCGGTTGAGGTGGAGGAGTATGAGGAAGATGGGCATGGAGATACGCGAGTTCAGAGATGACCAGAGTTGCTAAATCGTAGACATCATTCGGCTGAATGTCGGGACGATCAAGATTCTGAGGGGCCAAATTTAACATTTGAATATTGGAGGCCCTGGCAATTCTTCCCAACACCATATAGCAATCAATGAGATGGTCATAGCTATTCCATGACTTGCGACCCCGTTCAAGCGAAGGGAGCGGAGCCGGAGCGGGAGCAGTAGGAAATTGACGCAAAAGATGTGCGGTGTATTTAATGCCCAGGCTGACCTGTTCTGCAACATCCTTGGGAGAGAACTGGTGCATCAGCAAATGATTGAGTTGCATATTCGCCAATCCAATAATAAAAAAGACTTGAGTGGGGGTAGTTCCCACGTCGGCCAAGCCTTCACTATTCGTCAGATGGAGCCCTAGCTGCTGCTTAAGAGACAGGATGCGGTGCAGAGAAGTATCGATCATTTTCCAGACATGAAAAGGACGTATTTCTCCCGGGTCCTCTTCTATTCCCAGGAGTGCAGATTCTTCGGTGAGTTCCGTTACCAACAGGGCCACTTTTTGATTAAGGGTTTTGGCTTGAAAGAACACCTCGTGCGGAGTCGCCTCTTCAACGAGGAGGCCTACTTCGCGACTCTTGGGTTTCCCCATTTCAAAACGGATGTCGTCCAGTTCCTTGCCTAACAGTTGCACACGTGCGAACACATCAGCCGGCGTGATGGATTGAATTGAAAGTTCATGGCCACTCACGGGAGGAGGGGTTGTGATGGCCTTGGTCATTCCAAGACTTGCCATTGGGAAACTGAGTAACAGCCCAAGGACTACTCCAACTTTGAGAATTTGTAATGTCTGGATGGGAAAATACATTGGTTATCGCCTTTTGTGAAAGCCGCGTTTTCTCCCGTCGAGCTTGCCTACGGGATTCGCTGGGCTGATGTTCTTCATCTTGTTTTTTGAACGACCATTTTTTTTGAACAGGCTCATCCCAACATTTGCGACACTCCCTTCCAACTTCAATCCACATCTGAGGATAACCCCGAGTGGTTCCAGCTTATAAAGGTCATTGGTAGCCGAATTCACCAAAAGCACCAATCCTCCGTCTTTACAAATTCAGTGATGTGTCTTTCCCAATGTTCATTCATACAAGGATACCAATAACTCTTTCTTCTCAACATCATTTAAATTCATTGGTGTTTACATGTCGTCCCCGGATGGGTAACCTCCGAATTTCTGTCCGTACAATCTGGACCATACGGATGCGTTCCTTTACCGTGAATTCTCCAAAAAAGATTCAGAAGATCCGCCGATATTGGTCAACGTTTTTTTAATCTTCCCCCACAAACCACCCTTGATGTCTTCGATGGCCTGCGTTGTATGTTGTCGGCTTTTCATGGCTTCCACACAAGGATTACGATTCATCGTCCCGACCGTCGTCCCCGCAATCTGGGGAATCGCGATAGCCCATCCCAGCGGATTAACCAATCCCAACAACCCCCATACCCCGCTTTCAGCAATGCGGAGTTTATCGTTGGAAACATCCGGATTTAAAAGCGGCCCGGTGATGCGGACCATGTGAGCCAGGTTAAACAAACTGGGGTCTTTGGGCCGCGGAGTCAAAACCATATCCATGGCTTCATCGACCAGATTTAATTTTCCAATTCCGGCTACGGTGAGTCGATTGGTGTCAATG
>JACDDF010000090.1:4305-7506 GCA_013817135.1 Nitrospirales bacterium | reverse complement strand
CTGCGTATCCGTCCCACCGGGATTGCCTCCTCCCGTTACGTTCGTGGTGGACAGATTCGATCCAAAGTTATTCGAAACCTGTGGCTGCACAAAAAACACCACATCCGGAGACAGGTCATAGTTAAATCCCAACCGGATGAGTTGCTGGGTGAAGAAGGCATTATCACCCTGATTATTATTAAAGGGGGTTCCGTTGGTGTTCTTTCCAAATGTTCCATTGGTTCGGAATTCAGGCCGGACCCGCATGTCGCCCGAAATCGTCAACCTGCTGGCATCAAAGACGCCTTTGGGTGGATCAAAATTTTGATACGGGACCAAATCAGGAATCGCCCGTGGTACGGCCGGTACATCGGTGTTTTTGTCGGTCGCCGGAGTCGTCTTGGCGGCCAACCCTGGCACTGCAGACATGGCCACAATCAACGCCGCTGCTGTCAACCTGGTAAAGGTTTGGTAAAAAGTCCTCATTGCACTCCTCCTGTTGGTGAAAAACCCCTGGATTCAAGCTCCAACATTCTGTACCCCAGACTTTTCTTCAGAACTGTTGGACTCTCTCATCCGCTTCCTTCTTGACTGCGTTATTCTTGCCGTCTCGATCACTAGCATGCCTTCTGCCATCAAACAGTTTCCCTGTTCTAGGACTCCTCCGTGTTATTCCTGTTTGCCATTTAGATGCCAAGTCTCCTTTTTTGTCGTAAATCATTAAAAAGCAATGTCTTTTACATAACTTTCTTCATGATTTTATTTCTTTGCCATATCGCTTGAATGCTACGATAGTTGCAAAAGCACAACACGTCAGAAGATAGCTGTAGACCCGCCCGCAGTGCGTATGATGAACAGTCTGATGACCGTCCGGAAGGAATTCGTGATGACACGAGAGAAATTTTAAACGCTGCAATAATGCCTGAGTACCAACGAACGATCAAGCAATCAACTCCTTCATGGAGCCGCACCTAACCGGGCTATCCCATTTTAGATCCACCGGACTCGGTGGCCTGGTCTGTCGCCCCTTTGATCTCTGCTTCGGCTTCTTTGATTGACGATTCTAAATCTTGTTCGACCGATTTGAATTCCTGCGTAATCATATTGATCTCCGGCTCAACGGATTGCCGAAGATCTTCAGTGGTTTCCTTAAACCCTTTGACCGCTTTCCCAATCTGCTTGCCGATTTCCGGTAATTCCTTGGGACCAAACAGCAGGAACGCGATGACCAGGATGATCAAAACTTCCATCGCTCCTAACCCAAACATCTTCCCACTCCTCTATGGTCTGTCCGCTGAATGTATTCCTTGAGCCTTGATCAAGCTTTGGTCCATGCTGCCTGTCCCTTCGGTGGGCGGTCTTCACCGTATCAGTCTCACCCGAGAATTAACTCTGTTTGGATTGCGTGGATTCCGTTGGCTGCGTCACCCCTTGCGCCGGTGGCGGAGGGGGAACTTCCGCGGTCTGCTGTTGGGTCGGCAATTGTTCAGGTTGGGGCGGTGGGACCTGTCCACCTTCGCCTTGCTCATTAGGCGTCACATCCATTGCATCCGCTTCGGCCACAGACTTTTTAAAGCCCTTGATCGCTTTGCCTAAGCCCTCACCAAGCTGCGGGATTTTTCCTGCACCGAAAATAATGAGCACAATGATGAGGATGAGCATAAGCTCCATCCATCCAAACGATCCAAACACACCAACCTCGTCTTATTGTAAATGAGTGTCTACGTTATTAGAAAAATCCGCCGCAGTATACACAACCATTTTTAAAAAATCTACCTGATTGCAAATTTCTTGCATGCGCCATTATTTTTCCAATTGCGTATGTGCCTTCACAGTATCCACTCCCACGTCGGTAGCCTTTCAACCTCACCATCATTAACCGCGTTCTGCCTTCATGATTCCAACTCGACGAGGATTATCTCGCGACAGTGAAAAATGACTATGAACCGTTCGAGGAAAAAAACATGTGGGTGTAATCCACCGGTTGTGGCGGAAGTTGCAACATGTCCTTGATGCCTTCTGAATCGTATCCTAATTTTTGCAAATCGGGCATGGCCTTCCAAATTTCCGATTCCGTGAGATACGCGATGGTATCCGGCACACCATGTGGCGGTAACGAATGCACCAGATCCTCTAATGCCGCGCGTTCATGGGCCGGGGTACTTTCAGAAAGGGGAAAATCGATATGGCGTTGGTATGGGCTCACGTAGGTGCGGTTCAGTGCCTCCAAGGTACGAAGAATTAACGCCTCCAATTCCCAGGCCTGGCCTTCTGGCGGCAAAGGATGTGAAGCCAGCAGATCCATGACACTGAGCACATTGGTCGACAAGCTCCGTCCCACAAAGTCCCGTTGCGATTCGATCACGCCGGTGTGAATATCCAAATGCCTGGCCACGTCTTGCATCAACTGAAAGTTCACCATAAAGCTGAATTGGCCACCCTGTACTGTATAACAGGGCTTTTCCGGGTCATTCAGCACACGAGGATCAACCGTCCCTGCATCAAAACTGCTAAACCCGATCGCATTCGTGGCCAACAATCGCTTGGCTTCCTTGATACTCTGACATGCCCCCACGTTGTAAGGCACGAGGACTTCCTCGTCGATGTCCTTGAGAAAATCCGCGACCGTTCGGCGAAACGGAAAGGTTTTGGTCTCGACGGGGCGATATTCCCGCTCCCAGACAAGGTCTTCGAGGAACGAGGGTAACGCGTGAAGAGATTCGATGTCCTGCTGACCAAATGCCTCAATAAACTGTGTCCAATCAGGGAAATCCGCTAACCGCTTTTCGTTCAGATTGGGGCGAAGCTGCTCTTCATGAATTTCACCACCTTTTCGCAGAATGAGCTTAGTTGGCAACTCGCTCCACAGTTCATTGCAGATAATCCGATCAATACTTCCATCAGGACAGGCAGACAGGTCCTCGATAGAAACAGGCTCAAACGTCACCCGGTCACGATGCTTGCCCAAATCCGGATTGGCTTTGGCCTGTTCCAACAAGACCGGCTCGCGCTCAATGCAACGATAAGTGATTCTTGGAAATATCCGTTGTTCTTGATCTAATTCCTGAAGACGATCCAGGAAACAGGCTGCCAGATTTCCATTTCCCACGCCCCATTCCATCACGGTCAATGGTGCGGTCGCCTGATCGGCAGCTTGAGTTTTCGCTCGTTGTCAACACCGACGCCAATAGTCTTCGGCCAGGGCAAACCCTAACCGGAAAT
>JACDDF010000090.1:0-4295 GCA_013817135.1 Nitrospirales bacterium | reverse complement strand
CTGCTGCGGCCACCGTTTGGTAATACTCTCGAACACGACTTCCCCTCAACCCGTAAAATATTCGATTAATGTGGGCTTGCCACAAATCTACCGGTTGAAAATCTCCTACGAGTTGCGGCAATGCATCGGGATCAATACTCGGTGAAGCACCCATAGTTCTAACCTATTATTCCTTAGACAGAATGAATGATAATACCTGTGGCAACGAAGTAGATGAAAATGCGTAGAATCGCCAGGAATCTTAGCAAACACCTCCTGGTGCCGCAAGGCAAGAACGAAAGTCCTTGACTCGATGTCGCCATCGAAGGTAGAGAACGTGGACTCTTCGAGAACAGCATGAAAAGAATGTTGGAAATAACGAATGTGGAGTCAGGCAACCTCTACACAAAGACCAACATGATCAATCCTTTGGCCCTCATGCGGCGGACCCTCCTGTTGGGCATCCTGATGTCGATCGTTCTATGTGCGATGCTCGGCACCGCTTTTGGCGATGATCCTCCCATCCCGGCCGACTCCCCATCGGTGTTGCAGCCAAAAGGTACCCAACACGGGTTTTTCCAATACGATACTCCACCCGATCATTTCTCAGAGGGTCCGGCCCCTTATGATAGTTACTCGCAATCGCCGCTCATTCCTTCATTGGATCAAAAACCCGCCGGGGTGTTTCTGGGTTTAGATTTCGCAGAAAGCTTCGAGGTCCAACCGACTGTCCGTGGCGGCTATACGCACATACCCGTCAAACCTACCGATAGGTTCCTACCACAGATCCCCGCCGTGTACCTGGTGTTTTCTGTCCATGAACATTTGTCGTCCTATCCAATCATTGGCCGTCTGTTCTCTGAATCAGAAACCGGGATGGATGCTCCTCAATGGCTCGACGAAGACATCGTCGATCTTGCCCTGGAAGACGAGAGCGGATTTCTGAAATTTTTTCCACCGGATGGAATCTGGCAACCAGGCCGGTATCGCGTCGAAATCTTCGTGGGATACATCGCCAATGAGGTCAGCAAAATGGGCACCATGCGATTTACCATTGTGCCTCCCCCTTTCGCACCCCCCTCATCCTAACCCCCCGTGTGGCCAATGGCCTTTGGCACCAGGCTATTTCTTGACTCAACTTCAGGCTTCTTGTAATGTGTTCAGGAGTTTACCCTAAGCATATTTTTGGTCAATTCCAACCAACGCTTTGTCCGACCGTACCTTGAACATTGAACATTCCAAGAGTTCATGTACAGGCAATTCCCTGATCTCTAACAATCCGCCGGGAGGCAACGGGTGTTAAAAAAGAGTGGGAGCTATTTACTCTTATTTATTTTTATTGGCGGACTGTTAGGCAGTATTTTAGGAGAAATTCTTCAGGTCGTGGCTCCTCAGGGAACCGTGCAAAACATTTTTGTTCAGGCGTTGAACTTGGGGTTAGATCCACCGGTAACCGTCAATTTGGTCTTGATAAAATTCACACTCGGTTTCCTCCTGAAAATGAACCTCCTCACCGTCTTGGGCATGTTCCTCGGTGCCTACGTTTATAAACACGTTTAGGCAACCGCAAACGCATCCGTTCTTTTTCTATTTGACCACGAATGGGCCCTATCGCTCATACCCTTCAACAGGAGTTCATCTCTGTTTTTTCCCGACCGTCTCTATCGAGAATCTCCCTTCCCCTCTGGTGTCATTCCCGACATTTTGTATCGGGAATCCATCTGGTCCGGATTTCGGATGGATCCCCGCTAACCACCGTCGGGGATGACGGAGAAGGGGGAAAGGAAACCGAATACTTCCCGCGAGCATGACAGGAGAGGAGGAAGGGCAAATTGGGATTTCCGATTAGATGCCGACCTGGATCTGTTTTTGGCGGAGAGCACGAATGGTATCCCGCAGCTGGGCAGCACGTTCAAATTCCAAAGCCTTGGCTGCCGCCTTCATATCTTTCTGCAATGCCGTGATGCTCTGCTCCAAATCTTTTTCGCCTCCGTAAGCCGCAATCGCTTCTGCCGCCACAGACACATCTACATTATCCGCTTCCGCCAATTGGTACTCCAAATCATGGATACGTTTAACGATCGTCTCGGGCGTAATCCCATGCTCGGCATTGTATGCTAACTGAATCGTTCGTCTGCGGCCGGTTTCGTCTAAAGTTCTGCGCATTGAATCGGTGACCACATCGCCATAGAGAATCACGGTGCCATCGCGATGACGTGCCGCGCGCCCGGCTGTCTGCACCAGGGCACGATACCCCCGCAGGAAACCTTCCTTATCCGCATCCAACACCGCCACTAAACTGACCTCAGGCAAATCCAATCCTTCCCGCAAGAGATTAATGCCGACCAGGACATCAAAGACGCCACGTCGCAGATCCCGGATGATGTCCGCCCGCTCAAGCGTTTTGATATCCGAATGCAGATAGCGCACCTTTAATCCCTGGTCGTGATAATACTCGGTAAGATCTTCCGACATGCGCTTGGTCAAGGTCGTCACCAGTACCCGATGTCCCTTCGCCACTCGCAGCCGGATTTCCCCGAGCAACTGGTCGACCTGGCCCTTCGCAGGCTTCACGTCCATCACCGGATCAATCAGGCCTGTGGGGCGAATGATTTGCTCAACCAGCGCCTTTCCGGCATGCTTCAATTCATAAGGTCCCGGAGTCGCGGAGACATACACCACCTGATTCATGCATCCCTCAAACTCCGGAAATTTCAAGGGCCGATTATCCATCGCCGAGGGCAAGCGAAACCCGTACTCGACCAAGGTGTTTTTGCGTGAACGGTCTCCTTGGTACATGCCCCCAAACTGTGGAACGGTGGCATGCGATTCATCCACAATCAGTAAAAAGTCTTTGGGGAAATAATCCAACAGGGTCGGTGGCGGCTCGCCAGGCGCACGTCCGCTCAGGTGACGGGAATAGTTCTCAATCCCGTGGCAATACCCCATGGTTCGAATCATCTCCAGGTCAAATCTCGTCCGTTGTTCAATCCGTTGCGCTTCAAGCAATTGATTCGTCCGGCGAAAGTAGGCAATGCGTTCTTCCAGCTCTGATTCAATGCCGGTAATCGCCTGTTCATAGCGATCGGGCGCAATCACATAGTGGCTCTTGGGATAGATCGCGATTTTCGGAAGCTTCCGCAATGCGTTGCCGGTCAACGGATCTATTTCATACAGGGCTTCCACTTCGTCGCCGAACATTTCCACCCGGACCGTATTTGAATCCGACGAAGCGGGATAAATCTCAATGACATCCCCGCGCGCCCGAAACATCCCACGCTGCAATTCCAGGTCATTCCGGGAATATTGAATGTCCACCAGCTTGGCCAGAATGCGCTCACGGCGAATCTCCATGCCGGGCTCCAAATACAACAACATGTCGTGATAGACCTCAGGCGATCCGAGGCCATAAATACACGATACGGACGCCACAATAATAATATCATTGCGTTGCAGCAGCGCCGTCGTGGCCGAATGGCGCATCTGGTCGATGGTGTCGTTGATGGCGGAGTCTTTAGCGATATAGGTATCCGTGGTCGGAATATAGGCTTCCGGCTGATAGTAGTCGTAATAGCTCACAAAATATTCGACCGCATTGGCGGGGAAAAAGGATTTAAACTCTTGATAGAGCTGGGCAGCCAACGTCTTATTGTGGACAACGACCAGTGTGGGTTTTTGCACGTTGACAATCACGTTGGCCATGGTGAACGTCTTGCCAGACCCGGTGACCCCCAACAACACTTGATGCTTAAGCCCTTGCTCCAGACCCCCAGTCAATGCGGCGATGGCATTGCCTTGATCGCCCTTCGGTGTGTAATCGGAATGAAGAGAAAAGGTATTGGTCGCTTGCATCTTGTCAATGTATCACAAGCCAAACAGGAGCGGCAGGTATGGATTCACACGACATGATCCAACCATCTCTCAATGCCCGCAGTTTTACCGGGCAAGTACATTGGTGTGCACTCAATTCCCAAAGGAAGGACTGCGAACCAGCGATAGCAGCTCTTCGTATACATTCCGACGCTGCCCTATGAAGACCACGTCAATGGTCCGTTCGTCGTCATTCAGTCGATAAATTATTCGGTAGGACCGCACACGGTAGGATCGATAGCCAAAGAGTTCTTGTTGGAGAGAATGTCCTGTTAATGGTGCATCTTGGAGTGTTCGGATGGCATCCCGGATTTCCTGTGTAACCTCAGGATGCAGTTTGCGGATGCGGCCGGCAGCCTCTTGGGTATACCGAACACGATAGGCCGTCATTCACTCTCGCCTGTAAAGACGGATTCATGCGTTTCCCAGCGACCGGATTGGGCCTG
>JACDDF010000089.1 GCA_013817135.1 Nitrospirales bacterium | reverse complement strand
CACAGGACGAGGCATATGTTGAAATGTGACGTAGGAATAGACAAGAGCAAAGGAGGAGTGAGGAAATTCCAGAAGATCCACCCCCGAGGTTTCATATGTGTGGATATGGGGAAAGTCGGCTAACCATTGTTTGCTCTGAGCAATCATTGCAGAGGAGACATCGACACCCACTAAATGATGAAAATGGGAGGCGAGTGCTTTGAGGACTCTGCCAATGCCGCATCCGATATCTAAAACATTCCACGACGGTAGGTGAGGGACAGGGAGGCTTGCCAGCAAGGCCTGGGCAGTGTCTTTACCTGATTGAGTAAATTTTTCTTCTGTGTGGTAAGCCTCGGTGGCAATCCAAAATCTGGCATGGTGTTGGGCTCGTTCGTTCCAGTCATGTTTCATTTTTTCCACAATGTTCATAGGTCTCCTCATCTCCATCAGTTTGAGATATTGACCATGGGCCAATGTTAAATTTTTTCTGTGTGTGCTTGGGTATTTGGATGTATCCGCACGAGGGACTCTGCTTGTTTAAGAGCAAGCCTTCCAAGCTTTGTTTTGAGACATAAGCTTGAGCAAATCCGTTGCCAACTTCGTTGGAAAGGGTACCGGCAGCATATCGGGATCACAATTTCCAGAATGCGCTAGTGAAAGATGTTTTTTTGAGAGCGAAGGAGGTTATTCAATGTGGAGAAGACAATGGGCAAGAGATTCTTGGGAGCGGAAAGGTCTGCCCAGTTTTGGGATTTATAAATTAGATTAATGTACTTATGTTTGCTTGTTTTTTGATAAAGCGGTGTATGGAATTTGGTAGAAAATGTTTTTACAGGGCACCAATAAAATAACTGGTATTTCAGAAGAGAGATATTGGGATTGGAGCGGGGAGTGAATAAAGGGGTACTAAACGAACACATCAATATGAAAGAACAAAGCATCGGTTGGTTTTTCAGACGGAATCCCGTCTTCTTTGGTTTTTTGTTGCATTTTTTGGCGGGCTGCCGCTTCAATGGCATTGGCTGACACGGCCACCGCCCGATCCTGGGCTGAGGGATCTGCTGGTGCTAGGGCTGCAGCTCGGAATTGCTGGGCTTTTTGTATGGTGGCTTGTGGATTACCTGGTATAGGAGAAGTGTCAATACTGCCTTCTCCTCCAACAGCATAGAATTTTCCATCAGACCCTCTTTGAAAGGAAAAGCTGGCCCCACCTTTGGCTAGTCCTCCTGATGCTGCTATGTGCGCCTGTTCGTGATTTCTGACTTCACGATCGCGAGTCTGAAGTTCCACGATATCTTTTTTCTGTATGGAGGGAGCTTCGTGTGATTGTTTGGTCTTATTCCCGTCAGAATGGTTTTGGAGGGCTAAAGGAGAATTATGGAGTGAAAAGGGTGAGGTGGAAGAGGATATATTCATTTGGAAAAGCCTGTTCACATAAATTTCGGACTTTTGGGAGATAAATTAACCCATTGTTGGCCAATGGTGATGGATTAATCGTATGAATAGAACTTCTGAGAAATGTTTTGCGCGGGTGGCGCAGAAACAGTGAAGTCAGAAAAATGGTTCGGATATATCATCCTGAAAACAGCAGTAGACCATCCCTTTCCACTCTAATGACCGCGTCTGACGAGGTTCTTAGGTCAAAAGCCTGCTCAAACCCTTCTTGCTCAGGTTTTCGAAGGAGGAATGGGAGGCGGGAGATTCAACCGCTCTTTCTTTATTGCACTGGTAAGACAAATGCCTATTGAGAAATTAATGAAAATCAACGCAGATTTGTTCCCCTAGTGCACAAATGACAGGTTTATTAATTTTGTCTGGGAGTCCCCATGAAGGTCTCAGGTCGAATAGGGCTTCCGCGCCCGTTGTTCCTCCTCCAACCGTTTTGCTTTCTTGGGATTGAAGGATTTTTATTTTCTAACAGTGTCGGCGCAATTGTTTGGTAATCTTCTTTGTGTCCAAAACAGGTTTTGTGGGCCATAGAGTCAGAAAAGCAAGGAAGATACTTGAAAAGACAAGTAGTAGAATTGTGGTGATGGTGTCTGGTCGCTGGATTTGTTCAATATATAAGGTTTGCGCATTCGCCAGAACCTTGTCCGCAGCAGATACTCCGCCCAAGAGTATCATGGTCATGAGGGACCCAATAATCATTCCTCCGAATATTTTCAGCATGAGATCACTCCTTTTGTTGAAGACGAAGGTCAACGAATAAAATTTTCGAATTCTTAGGTCAACCACTTCCCAAGACGGGGAAAGGATTTTTGTCGGGAGAAAAATCCATCACCCTAGTGAAGAGATATAGAGAAAAAGGTTAATACGTAAATACCGCCAAATGATTGGCAGGCGAGCATTGATTAGGAAAAGCTATAGATAAGGAGGAGTTTTTTCTGATACGAGGGGTTAGAGGAGAATGCCGTTTGAAGGAAAAGAGCAGGATGGCTAAGACCAGACTTATTGGTCCAACGCGAGCTGCACCATAGACAGGAATTGGCTGAAATTACAGGGTTTATCTAAAATAGCAAAGACTCCTGCCTGACGCGCACGATGTTTATCCTGTTCTTTCAGATGACCACTAAGTAAGATAACGGGGGTTTGGATGGGATCTTTCTCTTGCAATTTGATTTGGTCAATGAAATCTAGTCCTGCCAGAACCGGCATTTGATTGTCGGAGATAATCAGGTCAGCCCGGTGGGTGGATAACCACGCGATGGCTTCTGATCCATTGCTGGTCTCGATACATTCTAATTGTTGGGATTCCAGCACCAGGCGAAGCGCTTCCCGAGCATTGAGATCATCATCTACCAGAAGGACCTTTTTCATGTTCTTGTTCGCTTATTTAACCCGTTCCTAAATCTTGAACTATCACCTAATTATTTTAAATGATCAGAACGACACATTGTCCACCCCCCGAAGAGACTAGCCATTTTTTTACGAAAGCTCCAGAGTTTATCCTCCCCAGGATTACTATAAAGCCGAAGTTTGGATTTTTCGTTATTGAGAAGAAAGAGGGATAGCCGTATAGCCTTTATACTCCAGGCACCCTTCTAAAGAATAAATATCCTTGGCCCTTTGAGTGCTTCCTGTTGAGAGCAAGGCTTCTTCGCAATCCGATTTATCACGGTTAAAGGTTTCCTGGGAGGTGCCAGATTTGTACCACTTCACCGGGTCTGAAGCACAACTCACGCCCGTAAGTATTGTCATGAAGCCTATAAGCAGATTTATTTGGGTTTTCTTCATTTTTTTCCTTGTAGAGAAAAAGAAGGCGAATTGTAATAACTTTATCTCGAGTATTCAATCAGACGCATTAAATATGGAAAAATTCTGATCTAGGGGGAGCATTGGCTGGAAATTTGAGAGAATAGTGAATGGGACGACCAGGAAAAATGGGTGGAGATTAGGTATTCGGACCAATTTGGACAATGGCCCAGGAGGCCCAAAAATGCACATTGGGAGTCGGGTCTGTTTCCATGGCTTGTTTCAGTGCAGGCACATCCGCGTTGGTTCCCAATTTTCCTAAACGAAACGCGGCTTCCGATCGCACACCCACGCTTGGGTCTTGGAGAAGATGGGTGCGTAAGAAAGGAAGCCCTCTGGGATCGCCTAATTCACCGAGCCCTGCAATTGCCGATTGACGTGTGAGAGAATCTGGACTTTCCAGAGCTTGGAGGTACACGGAATAGGAAAATGGAAATTCAAAGTGAGCAAGAGATTGAATAATGGTTCTTTGGGTGTCAATGGTGGAAATGGCATAGGCTTCGGTTAATACCTGCAATAATTCTTCCTGCACCGCTGTCCGACCCAAGGCCAATACCACAGCTTGTTTGACTGAATCGGAGGGATCCGTAAGGTGCTGAACCAATGCAACTAGAGACTGATCTGATAAAGATTCGGCCATCGTTCCCAATGCCCAAGCACTTGATTGTCGAACCTGGTCATCTGGATCCGACAAGGCGAGAACAAGTGCTGGTATGCTCTGAGGATCACCAATTTTCCCAAGTGATAGGGCTGCGGTCCGTCGAGTATCAGGCTGAGTATCGGTCAGAAGTGGAATAAGTCGTTCGGTGACGGTTTCGGGTGATTCAGGTGGGGATTCAATGACACACCCAATGAGTCCAAAGAAACCAATGGCTCCGATAAGGGTAGCAGAACTGGTAGGGAATGGTAGCAAGAAAGGCTTATGCAGATCCGGAACGTTCTTTGGGGGTCAGAGGCTCTTTAGCCACTTCGATGGAGTCTTGCATCTCTTTTTCGGCAGACTCCAGTTCGGCCTGAATGGTGCGCATTTGAGGATCGATAGAATTTTTAATATCCGCTGCGGCATCCCGGAAGGTGCGTACGGCACTTCCAAGACCTTCTCCCAAGGATTGCATATCTCGTGGAGCTAATCCGGATTGCTGGGAAGTCTGGGCTTTCATTGCAGCTTGTTGGGCTTGGACACGGGCGACAGCCTGTTTATTTACAACTGCCGCAGGTCGCTTCAGCACGGGCTTTGCTTGTGCCCCAGCCGGAAGAGCAGGGTATTGCCTGGAAGCCATAGGGGCTGGTTGTGCTTGCCTATCCTCCATGGACATCGGCGGCGGGGCAGAAGGGGCCGTCGTAGTTTGAGGAGAATTAGAGGACAGAGTAGATTTAGCTGAAGGCTGGACCACTTGAGGCCCTGCTCCCTGGTAAAGTAACGCTGCAGTGGTTCCCGGCGTTTGTTCAGGACCAGGCTGGAATGGTTGATTTGTCGGGGTACCTACCGGGGTAGTCGGTTGGGATTGAGCTTGTACTGTTTCGGGTGGTGCAGATGGTAGCGGCTCATTGGGGTCCACAGGTTGGGGGATATCTGCGACCTCTTTCTTAAAGCCTTTTAGGGCTTTCCCCACACCTTCCCCTATTTGCGGGAGCCGACCTGCCCCGAAAATAATCAGGATGATCACCAGAATGATCATGAGTTCAGTAAACCCCATGGTTCCGAACATAGAAAAGCCCCTTTCCCTTCAGCTCACTGTGAAAATATTCAACTAAAAAGACTCTATCTTTCAAGATTGACGAGTGTCAACCTAAATACGGTAGGCTTGGAACGCTATGCCCAAGCCAAGTTTTTGCGTATTCTTCATATTGTGTTATGCCCTTTAAAAAGCGAGTAGATCTAGAATGTCATTACTCTCACCACCTCAGATTCCCCTCTTTCGAATTACCCTGTTTTACGGCCCTGAAGCTGTTGAAGGTGCCTCAGATTCAGTACACTGTGTGTTTAATGTCAAAAAACGCAGCTGGAAAGGCGGGGTGCAAGTCGAGGTGGTAATGAGGAAGGAACAAATAGCCAAGCTTGAAGGAATCCTTCAGCATTCGTCATGGTTGGAAGTCGTTCTAGGGGGCGTTCCGGTGGAGGACCAGGAAGGCTATCGGGAAAAAAGTCATGATTTATTGGTGCAGTTGTTGTGTTTCCACAAGCTCCATGCCTTTATTCATCAAGGAATTAAGCAGGAGAATATCCAAGTTTCCGGAGACGCTCTGATTGCTGAGACTGATGAGGTGGTTGAGCGGGAGGCCGAGGAAATCAAGAGGCAGATTTTTATTGAGTTGGATCTGGTTGAAACAGGAGATGACCTCCAGTCACTATGAAGGTATCAAATTTGCTATAATTCATCTTCTTGTTATTTTAAAAAATAGAAGACTGACGATTCAGGTTTAGAATAACGGCGAGTAGGTCATAAAAATTAAACAGGGAGGAGTATTCCTTATGCGGCAATCTAAGGGTATTTGGGGAGATGTGCTTGAACGAGTAACCGGGGTATGCGTGTTGTTGGCTTTTTCCCTGGTCGTTTGTCTGGGTGCCACGGGGGTGAGTCTGGCTGCCGAACAAGAATTATCGAGCCCGACCAATGAGGCGGGCCTTGGGATTGGGAGTGCTTTGCTGACCGTGGTCTATTTCCCTGTTAAGTTGGCCTATGCCATCTTGGGTGGGATTGTGGGAACGTTTACCTATGGATTGACGGGTGGCGACCTCGATACGGCAAAAGCCGTATGGGAACCGAGCTTCTATGGCACGTATGTCATCACTCCCGATCATCTGAAGGGTAATGAACCCGTTCGATTTATTGGGGTCTCCGCATATGAGGATCAAGCCCTTTAGACCGAAAGATCATATACCCGCCTGAGTTGAAATGCCTGGCATGGTCAGACCTATCATTGGGATTACACCTGATTTTAACCCTGGAAATCGGAAGGACATGGGTGGGAAAGAACCCACCTATTTTTTGCGGGCCAGGTACCTTCAGGCAATTCAGGACGCCGGGGGAGTGCCCATAGTGCTTCCCCTGGTCCGTGGTCTAGCCAAACAGAAATATCTTTTGCAACGGCTGGACGGCCTTCTGGTGACCGGGAGCGGATCGGATTTAGCCCCTGAGTTGTATGGGGAGAAGCAGCGGTATCCTTTTCAGCGAATGAGCGAAGAGCGCGCTCAACTTGAGCTTGGACTATCCAAGCTGGCCTTTCGTCAGGGGTTGCCGACGCTGGGCATCTGCGGGGGTATGCAATCCATGAACGTGGCCTTGGGAGGAACCTTGCTGCAGGATATTTCCTCTCAAATATCTACAAAAATTGAACATCGCCCCACCAAATCGGCAACGAAAACAGCCCATATGATTCATATTGAACCCAACAGCTTACTTCAGCGCATCGCAAAGCGGTTAAGTATTGCGGTGAATAGCTCCCACCATCAATCTATCAAATCTGTTCCCTCGGCCTTTCAAGTCACTGGGATTGCTCCGGATGGAGTCATTGAGGCGATTGAAGCCTCTCGTCATCTATTCTGGCTTGGGGTCCAATGGCATCCAGAGTTTTTATACCGTCACGACGCGATTCAGAAACGTCTATTTACCGCGTTGATACAATCCGCCAGACAGTTTGCCGCCAGCCGAACATAGCCTCCAGACCATTTTTGCTCGTTTCGCACAAAGTCTTTAGGAAAGAGAATCCCTAGTACGGGGAGGAGGAAGAGGGGGGTCTTACTGAGCCGCGTCTTCAGCTTCGGGGGCTGGTTGTGGTGGATCCGGCGGAGCCGGTGATTCAGGTGAAGGGGTCTTGGTGTTTGTGTCTGGTGCGGCCTCTGTCTTAGCTGCAGGAGGAGTGGCAGGTTTGGGAGGAGGGACGGGTTTGGGTTTTTCGGGCTTGATGCCACCTTCCCAATGAGGGCCGGTATACATATCGTCGGCTAAGTCCGTTTCTTTCCACTTGGCTTCAAAGTCTGCGGCGGCTTTATTGGGGGTATCTCCAGTCCCAACAGTTTGATTCCATGGATAGATGCGAGGAGAAATGTGGCAGGTGGACTCCTCCTGGCACATATACAGTGCAATCGGATTTCCTCGATAAGGGCCCATGATAATATGGACCGTGCCAACTAATTCAGGAAGAGACTCCATGATGACCAACACAACCGATTGTTGTCTAAAAAGGTGGCTATACTGCCACAGCCCTCGGCGGTATGCAATATGAACGAAAGAAGTTCATCAGGTATTTATGACAATAATTTGATGGAGGAAAGATGAATGAGAAACAGAACATTCCTGGAACTTGGAAGGGCTATTTTTTGAAAACAGGCTCTACGGGGAGTTCGGATTTTCGGTG
>JACDDF010000088.1 GCA_013817135.1 Nitrospirales bacterium | reverse complement strand
GAGCCGATGCTCCGGTTTTTATCATCTTGTTCTTGTGGGGCGGATGACGTTGATATTCCAAGATGGCATCAGCGGCTACTGTGCCAATAGGCACCATCCGCTCTTTTTTCCCTTTCCCACGCAGTCTGATTGATCTGGTTTCTAGATCCACATCTCCCGAATTTAACCCAACCAGTTCTGATACCCGGGCCCCGCTTGCATACAAAGTCTCTAGAATGGCGCGGTTTCTCAGCTCATTCCATTGCTGGGATGTTGACGCGTCTAACAGGGTATTGGCTTCGTCCTTGGTGAGGACAGTGGGAAGACGCGTTCCTTGTCGAGGTGAACGAACGGTGGATGCTGGATTGCGCGGAACCCGTCCGTCTTCAACTAAAAAACGAAAAAAGCTTTTCAGGCATGCCAGCTTTCTGGCAAGTGAGGGTTTTTTTAACCCTTGATCACTGAGGCTCTTGAGGAAGGATCGAATATGGAGTGAGTCAATTGCACTAGGCTGTAAACCGTTTTTCGCGGTAAGTGTGTGTCGAATGTGCGCCATGAATTGTTTGAGGTCAGACTGATAGCTTCGGCTTGTTTCAGGCGAAACTCCCCGTTCCAATTGAAGATACATTACGAAAGCTCGGATTGCGTCATCCATGCTTTGAAATGGGTAGTGGCCCGTTGTTGGATGAGTTGTCGTTTTTTCTGTTTGTCTCGCACGGGTGTATCAAGTGGCGGGTATAGCCCAAAGTTAGAGTTAATCGGTTGAAAGTGCTTTGGCTCACAGGTCGTAATGTAATGGAGAAGTGCTCCATGAGCGGTAGAGGGTGGTGGGGTGACCGGAGAACGGCCTGATAAGATGCGAGCGGCATTGATTCCGGCTATCCCTCCACTGGCTGCAGCCTCTACATAACCTTCTACTCCAACCAATTGTCCGGCAAAAAAGATGCGAGGCTGTTTTTTTACTTGCAAGGTATCGTGTAAGAGGATCGGTGCATTGATATACGTATTTCGGTGGATGCTTCCACATCGTAAAAATTCGGCCTGTTCCAAGCCAGGGATCATTCTGAAAATTCTGCGTTGTTCCGGGTAGGTGAGTTTGGTCTGAAATCCTACCAGATTATAGCAGGAGCCATGAGCGTTTTCTGGACGTAATTGTAACACAGCATAGGGTCGTTGGCTGGTTTTGGGATCAATTAATCCCACAGGTTTGAGGGGACCAAACAATAAGGTTTGGCGACCACGGTCGGCCATGACCTCAATTGGGAGACACCCTTCAAAGTACGGTACGTTTTCAAAGGACTTTGGCTGGACGCGGTCAGCTTCGATCAAGGCGTTATAAAAGGCGTTATAGGTGGCTTCGTCCATAGGGCAATTCACGTAATCCGCCGTGCCCTTTTCGTATCGTGATGCCAGAAACGTCCGGTCTGTGTTGAGCGAATCGGCATCCACGATTGGTGAAATTGCGTCGAAGAAAAACAGGTTTTTCGATTGAGTGAACTGGATAATCGCTTCAGACAATTTGGGTGACGTCAGAGGGCCGGTGGCAATAATGCACAGCGCATCCTCGGGAATTTCATGGATCTCTTCTCGAAGAATTTTAATATTTGGGTGCTCTGATAACGTCTGGGTCACCTTGCAGGCAAATTGTTCTCTATCTACCGCTAATGCCGTCCCTGCTGGGATCCGCACCTCGTCGGCAATTCGGATGATCAAGGAATGCAATTGGCGCATTTCCTCTTTCAACATTCCAGGGGCACTGAGAGGATCATTCGATCCCAGGGAATTTGAGCAGACAATCTCGGCTAGGTGATCGGTCTTATGTGCGGCTGTCTCTTCTTTAGGCCGCATTTCATACAGGGTCACTCTGGCTCCAGCGTTGGCCGCCTGCCAGGCCGCCTCCGATCCGGCCAAGCCGCCTCCGATAATGACGAGGTCTTTTCTCATAATTGTGCGAGAATGATAATAGAAAAAGTCGTTGAAAGGGTATTAAAGAATAAATTCTAAGAATCGCTGGAAAAAGGTGTCAACTTTCACACGAGGAACATCGACCCGTCAAGGCATGAATCACGCGTTGATGAATGTCTGGAGTGCTTCCGACCAACCCGTGAAGATTACGAAAATTATTGAGGCCATATTGGATAGGTTTCCCGTGGATGTCGGTAAAGCATCCGCCGGCTCCTCGCAAAATGGCTTCAGGTGCACAGGCATCCCATGCCTTTGTATGAGGACTGGGTTCAATGTAGACATCAGCTTTTCCTTGGGCAATCTGAGCAATTTTCAGCCCCACACTTCCCATCTGTTGTTCCTTGTGAATGTGTAATGATTGTTTAATGGTAGAAAGAATTGGGGATCGATGAGATCGAGAGGTGACTAGTGAGATGTTGGTGTTGCTTTTGGATTCGAGAGCGGAGAGTTTTTGGCGGACCCCGTTGTGTTCTATCCAAGCCATCTGATCCGTCAGGCCGGCATAGAGGTGGTCACGGGTAGGCCAGTAGACAACCCCAAGTTTGGTGCGAGCATCAATGGTCAGTCCGATCATGATGGAAAATTCCCCGTTGCGTGCAATAAACTCTTTCGTTCCATCCATGGGGTCTACGTACCAGACTCGACCTGTGGTCAGAGAGGTGGAGGGGAGAGGGCTTTCCTCCGCCACGATGGAATCCTGTGGGAAATGGGTGTGTAATCCATCTACGATAAGGGCATTGACCTGTTGATCGGCCTCTGTGACGGGATCGTTAACGCCTTTGTACATAACCGCAAAATCTTTTTTATAGATGTTCATGATAACCTCTCCTGCCTTCCGAGCCAGGTTAGAGGCGATTTCAATTTCACGAGAAAAATCTGGCATTGCTTTCTCCGGTGAAAGAAGGGGAATCAGGAGGCCGATAAGGGTGTAGAAGAGGAAGAAGAATTTTTCTCCCCCCACGGCCTGTGAGATCTATGCTGCAAATTACTATTATCCTATTGATATTATTCATTATTTTGGTAGCGACGTATTTGCCAAAATTTCGTATCGTCCTGGGGATGACCCTGATGGTCCTGTTTGGAGCTATTGGGTTCATTATTTGGCAGGATACTCAGGAACGGGAGTTGGAGTTTCAGCGGATTCCTGTCAGCCAGCCCCAACTTTCTCACATGGACGTTCGACCCGGACTGAACTCCCGGTCGTTTGTGCTGACCGGGAGGATTGAAAATGCAGCTCAAATCTTTACCATAATTTCCGTGATTATCCAGGCTACGATTGAGGATTGCCATGGGACCGAATGTGAAATTGTTGGGCAAGAAGCCGCAGAGATCTCGTTGGAAATCCCTCCGAAACAGGCGAGAGATTTTTCTATGACCATGCCTTTTCCCACGATACCAAAAATTATTGGAGAAGCTACGTGGCGGTATGCCATTTTGAAGGTAAGAGCCAGGTAGCCCAAGTTCTCTGTTAAGCCAGCCCTGGGTTTTCATTCCCCTCTTTCTCAATCTTAGCTCTTGAATTCTCCAAACAAATGACAGGTTGACTGTCATGTGGCCATTTACTCTGAGAAATTGCCTTTTGCGTCTGATATCAACAATTGTCAAATTGACAATTTTTATAGCGGCTTCTTATACTAGGCTAGGTTTTTAAGGAATATTTTGCATTATAGGGCAAAAGACTCATAGTGATATTCTCGAAAAGTCCAATATTTTTGACCGGTGGGTCTTTTTTTGTCTTGAGATTTGCTTATTGTCTTCTTACAGTAAGCAGATGCAGCGGGTAATATTGTCAAATTTTTTTAATGGAGACATGAGGGTACGATGACAACTTCTTATAGGGTTATGCCAGGACCCGAACATTTTCTGCCACCGTCTGCGGCCTCAATGGGAATTAGGCTTCCCGATCCAGGACAAGGACATATTCATGGTAGCATAGTTCCAGAAGAGGAAGCGTTGGAGGAGGCGGCCAGGCAGTTTCTTTCGGCAAGAGTGCCCACAATTTTTCCTGGACCATTGGTTCTGTGGGCATGGAATGACAAGGCCGCCAAGAAAGCAAAGGCAATCCGTCATCTCTATGAAACCATCAAAGAATGCGTGGATTCTTCTTGTCAGCAGGCCATGCTGATTCCCATGCCGGACTATAGACCGAAATATCCTAAAATTAATCCTGAAATTGAAATTAATCCAAACCATCCAAATTTGACCATCTGGCATAATAAAATTGATGCCTGCATGTTTGTGGGCGTTCATTGCCATCAGGCCAATCTTTCTCTCAAGATCATTCGTGGTGGCACGAGCTGCTATACTATTGCCATGTGTGCTCAAGCTGGTCATGAAGATGCTATGTTATCCGTTCGCGATGCGACAGCCGATAAGATAATCAGATTGGCAGATTGGGTGAAAAAATTGAAGGGATCGGTCGCCCCTCCAGCGGAACATTCAGCGTAATCGTTCTGTTTTTTCATTGTACATGAAAGGTATGAATGACTAGTTCTGAGAAAATTTCATCTATGATTTTTCGCATTATCGTTTAAGAAAATCGGAAGTCTTTCACCCTGAAGCACACAAAGGAGGTCAAAATCATGGCCGCTCAAGCTTCTTTTATAGGACAAAAAAACAAAAAAGGGCAGGTGTATGCCGATGCCTGGCACATGATGAATGAGGCGACAAAAACACCCTCGTTCTTAACAGGGAGTGAAGTCATTAAAGAGGCAGTACGTCGAGCCTCCTGTGACATCATGGTCGCATATCCGATTACGCCTCAAAGTGAAGCTGCTGCATTGTGCGGAGAACTCTTTGCCGAAGGCTATATTGGCGATTACTTTCGGGGCGAAAGTGAATTTGCCGTCATGTCTCAATGTGCAGGAGCCGCTTTTGGTGGCGCGAGGGTATTTACCACTACTGCGGGACCAGGGACGATGCGGGCCATGGAAAATTTCCCGATGTGGGCGGGAGCCCGATTGCCTATTCAGGTAATTGTGACCTGTCGGGGGATCAACTCGCCGCTTTCCATTCAGCCTGATACTTTGGAAATGGCCTATTTAATGCAAACGGGCATGTTGGTGTGGCATGCGGAAACTGCCCAGGATTTTTATGACTGGATCCTCAAGGGGTATATGGTATCGGAAGAACCTGATGTTCATCTGCCGCTGGCCTTGTGCTGTGATGGATTTTTTGTGACACATACGAAAGATATGGTCGATCTGACTCCAGTCGATATGTGTCTTCCACCGTATGATCCTTATCGGTCACCTGTTCCATGTATGGATATGGAATGCCCTCCCGTTCGTATGATGAGGGATCCTTTTATTATGAAAAGTAACTATATTAGTTATGCCACTCATGCGAGTTGGCAGCAAGAGGTGTGGGCGGCTGGTGAGCGGTCGCGGAAGCACACCATCCGCTGGATGGATGGACTGATTGACACCGAAAATACCGATGCGGATGTTATTGTGGTGGCCTCGGGAACAGCGGTTTCGCAAAGCCGGGAAGCGATTGCGATATTGGAAGAGGAAGGCATTCATGTCGGGTTAGTGAAGGTCAAAACCTTGCGCCCATGGCCTGGAGAGGAGATCAGGGAGGCCACAAAACATGCGAAGCATATTATTGTTCCTGAATTTAATGTCGTTGGATGGTTAGCCCGTGAGGTGAGTGCGACGGTTCGGAATAATGAACGGGTTCATGCTGGTCCCCATGTGTGCGGTGGAATGACGATGCCGCCTGAAATTATTGCTGCGGAGATTAAAACCGTGTTGGGGGTCAAAGCCCCTTCGTTGGCCGGACGTGGAGGGTGATGCAACGTGAAGCATTCTGTGAGTGTATGGCCCTCGAACAGATAACGAATAAAGGAGAAGCGTATGAGTAAAGAACGAATAAAGATCGCAGAAGAGTTGTATGACATCATGCCTGCCGAGTATCAGGATTTGGTCAAGCGGGCCACGTATGGAAATGAGCAACGTGGATGGAAAGATATCGGTAACGCAAAGGAACTCATTGAAGAGCATTCGCTTTGCGCCGGATGTCCGGAATCCATGGCCTTTCGGTATATCCTCGCCTCGTTGCCGAATCCTGAGGATACCGTCATGGTGGGCTCCACGGGATGTACCAGTTTGGTGTTTCCACATGTGGCGGTCCACAATATCCATTCATTGTTTGGCAACCAAAATGCTGTTGCGTCCGGATTGAAACGCGCGTTGACGGTTCGCTTCCCTGATCGCCACAAAGACGTAGTCGTGCTGGCAGGAGACGGGGCTACGGTGGATATCGGTTTAGATATGACCTTGCAGGCCTGGTTCCGTCAGGAAAAATTTACCACCATTTGTTTTGATAACGAACTGTATGCGAATACGGGTGGTCAAGAGAGTGGGCTCATGCAAAAGGGGTTTGTCGCCAAAATGGCACCGGTAGGAAAGACTTTTGAAAAAGTTCGCCTTCCAGAAATTGCCAGAGAATCAGGCTGCCACTATATCGTGAATTGCACGGTCAGCAAACCAAATCTCATTGAAAAAGTGATTAAAAATGCGATTTATATTGCGCGAGAAATTGGGCCTACCTACCTGCAGCTGTATACGCCCTGTATCTTGGAGATTGGGAAAAATAGTATGGAAGGCCTGCAGGAAATGCGGGACTCTGAAAAACCAACGGAACGATTCGCTTATAAAGAGTATGTAAGCGAACCGGCCAAGGAATTGTTGGCTGAATTAGCAGCGAAGGAAAAGGAAAGAAAGGCTGAAGTGAAAAGGCAACTTGCTTCCACAACAGTAACAGTGTAAGCGGCTGGACATGTGAGAGGAGCTATCCCATGATTATACGTCGAATTAATATCAGAATGTCAGGACTGGGAGGGCAGGGTGCCGTGACGGCGGCCCATGTCATGGCTATGGCTGCATCCAAAGATGGCAAGTTTGCCATTTCGAACCCATTCTTTGGAGCGGAAAAACGCATGGCGCCAGCTGAGAGTTATTGTCGAATAGGAGTGAGAAAAATTTACGATAGGGGCGAACTCGTGTTTCCTGATGTGATTGAGGTGTTTCATCCCCAAGTCATTACGATGGGGAAGAGTTACACGATGCCTTTTTATTCAGGGATTAAAGAGGGCGGGCTCGTGATCATTAATACCGATATGCCTATTTTATCAGATGAAGACGTGAAGCGACTCAAAGATCTGAATGTGGCGGTCTTTAGCATACCCGGGACGAATATTGCTTTGGAAGTCGCAGGGACTGAACTGGCGACAAACATGACCATGATTGGTTCGGTGGCTGGGATCACCAAGTGTGTAACAATGAATGGCTTGGACTTGGCCCTACAGGAAAGATTTGGGAAGAAATTCGTGGCATCCGGTGGAACGGCAACCCTGGATGAAGCCATTAAGAAAAAGTTTGCGAAGAAAGAAATGTTGTTAAAAAAGAATCTCGATACGGTGGCCCGAGCTTATGAAATCGCCGCAGAATGGGCGGAGAAAAGCCATTTTGAGTTGATGGTCGGAGAAACCGCAGCTGCGTAATACTGAGAACCTCAGCGAAGGAAAGAGATAGATGTATAATGTTGCACTAGTAACGGAAGAAAAGTGTGTGGCGAAAAAAGGCTGTCGGCTTTGCATCATGTATTGCCCGGAAGCTAATTGTTTGGATCTCAATTCAGACAAAATGATAGCCGAGGTGCATATTGAACGGTGCAAGGG
>JACDDF010000087.1 GCA_013817135.1 Nitrospirales bacterium | reverse complement strand
ATAAGCAATACAGTATTTGGGGTGTTAGTTCCTAAAAGAGTTACAGAATAGAATATTTTCCCTCATTTGCCAATGAGGTAGCGTGAGATTTTTCCGATGGGAGCTGTGGAACTTGCGATTCCCCGTGGCCTGTTACCAGGTAACCATTGAGGTCCCCCTTTGAAAAAAAGGAATAGGGGGATTTGAAATCGGATGTTTCTTCTGAATACCCCGCAGTCTTGCAGGAGATAATTAATTAACAAGTAAGGTGGTCTGAATAAAAGTCTGTTGGGCCTTCACGGATTGGTTTGCACGTGTTCTATGGTTTTTAAAGCCAGATTCGCAAACAGCTGCAGCCATTTTTTTCAGGTGCCCATCCTCCCTGCAGGCAGGCACAAGTAAATCGTCTCGCCTTCCCTGGCCGTAATACTGGTAAAGCGCCCCTTTTGAATCGATCACTAAAATGCTGCCTTGGTAGAACAGCAGGTTCGGAATGATTATAGACACGTCCTTACCTGACCGCGATCCCGCTCCATAAGCAAGCCAATATCTATGTACATACACTCGATCGGATGAAACGCGGTGGGGAGCGCTTTATCACCCAATATTGAATGCATTGACAGGATGAAGGGCCGTTCCTAGAATGATGAACATGATGGATACGCCAACCCTCGTCTCCCCTGAAGAGTTAATCCAATGGTGGGTCGAGCTCGCTCAAGACGAGCAGTCCCCGGATAACTATGAATTGACCGAATATGGAGAACTCGTTTTGAGTCCACGAGCGGAAACAAATCATCAACGCCTCTGTGCTATCATCGCGGGGCAACTCAGTCAGCAACTCGGCGGGGAAGCCCCCTGTGAAGTTGCAGTCCTCACAGCCACCGCTGGCCTTCGCGTGCCCGATGTGGTCTGGATGCCGCAAGAACGATGGAACCAGCTCTCACGAAACGCCGTCCTTCAGGCGCCGGAGCTCGTCGTGGAAGTCCTTTCACCTGGCAATCGGAAACCCGAAATGAACCATAAAATTCAAGGGTATCTCCGGTCCGGCGTGCAAGAAGTGATAGTGGTTGGTCTCACTGGGGGCATTGAATATATCCGCCAGGATGGCGTACATACCAAATCCATGTTCAATCTCACTCTGACTCTTCCTCCTCAGCTTTTCTCCTAATTAGGTTCGTACCCTTAGTTAAATAATCCGAACTTTCCTATTATAAAACTTACAAAAGCGCTACTGGGACAAAAGCAATTGTGGCTGACATTTTCTTTTCTATTTGTGCGATCCCGAGTTACAAAAAAGAAAAAGCAAAAAGGAATAGGGTGAATAGGGGTCAAATCGTTTGTTGCCTAATAATGGCCTCTACCTGGGCTACGTGTTTCTTGAAGCGTGGGTCGTTAGCCTGTTGCGCCAGGATCTGCGCACAGGCCTAACCCCATAGCTCTCCACCACAAAGTGCGCCGCCGTTTCCTGTAACGTCAAATCACACAGTCTGCTTGACCAGATACATCGTCACCTTGGGCGCATAGGGTTAGACGAGTGCCGGACAGATCATTTTTATTTCTGTAACATTTTGGTGTTGTGATTACGAGGAAGACAATTCACACCAGACGGGGGTGTGATCGGAAGGTTTGTCCATCCCGCGTGGGCCGCGATCCACATCTGATGCGACCAATCTGTCCGCCGCCTGGGGCGAGAGGAGGAGATGGTCGATTCGGAGACCTTCGTCCCGGTTCCATCGTCCGGCCTGGTAATCCCAATAGGTATAGAGACCCAATTCGGTGTGCAAGGCGCGGAGGGCATCTGTGAACCCGAGATGACAGAGGGCGCGAAAGCGGGCACGGGACTCTGGACGGCAGAGGGCGTCGTCGGCAAATCCCTTGGGATCGTAGACATCGTTGTCGGTGGGACACACGTTAAAGTCTCCCCCTAGCACCACGGTTTCTTCCAGGGCTAAGAGCGATTGCGCATGCGTGATGAGCCGATCCAGCCAGGCGAGTTTATAGGGAAATTTTTCGGTTCCCAGTGGATTCCCATTGGGTAAATAAATTGAGGCTACTCGGATGGTCCCCACTACCGCTTCCACGTACCGGGCTTGTTCGTCAGAAGGGCCACCCGGCAGGGCGGTGTGTTCGACCTCGATCGGCGCTTTTGAGAGGATCGCGACTCCGTTGTAGGTTTGTTGGCCGACTATGGCCATATTATAGCCAAGCTCCTCAACTGCCATTCTGGGGAATTGGTCTTCACTGGTTTTGAGTTCTTGCAATAAGACAATGTCCGGATCGGCTTGCTTGACCCATTCCATTAAATGGGGGATTCGCATTTTTATGGAATTGACATTCCATGTGGCAATTTTCATGAAAGTCTAAAAGCCCTATTGAACGAACATTATGACCGGGAGAGTGGTGGTGAGTCGGATTCGCGTTGGAAAATTATTTGAAAGCCTTGAAATTGTTTTTGAAACAGGGTCTTCAAAATAAATGGGGTGATGCCAAAGAATAACACGCCATAAATGCAGATTTCTAAAATATACTGAGAGTCTTCAGAGACCGTGCTATTGAAGATCACAGGAACCGCCCATCCGATCGTCATACTCACAAACATCAGAATCACCACGTGTCGCCACACCAGAAACCACATAAGTTTCAACAGTTCTTTATATGATGGTATTTCCATACGACTCCTTCGTCAGCGTAGCGTTCCAGAGGGTAACAGATTTAATAGTTAAAATTTAGATATCAGTTGACGAACAGTGTCAGAAAAAATTGAGCAAGTGTTCTAAGCCGAAAGCATACCAGTCGTCATCCCCGCAGGTTGGTAGCGGGGATCCATCCGAAGTGAAGACCAAATGGATGCCCGATACAAGCTGTCGGGCATGACGGAGGGAGAATAGATTCCCGATAAACACTGTCGGGAATGACGAAGATAGAGAGATCACGGTTTGCCGGAAGGCCTTCCGATTTCAACCCGCAAGGCATTCATCATTAATGCGACACTGCCTGACAAATGAAGTTCAGATTTTTCCAATTTAATCCATCTCCTAAATCCGATAGGGACATGACTCAGGTGGGCGATGCCAAAGAGAGACTTTCTTCGACAAAGTCCAAGATTTGCACTATTTTTTTCCGAAGCTCTGCAAGGTAGGGATCAGGTAACGCACCGAGTTCTTTACCAAAGCGTTGATTATCAATGGCCTTGATTTGATCCACTAAAATGTCAGAGATGGCGGTCAGCCCTGAGACCCCCTGGGGAATTGATACTCGAAGGGGAGTTTGGACATCTCAACCACTTGAGTCGTTAATGGACAAATGAGGGTGGAAAGGTGATAGGGATTCAAGACATCAGTTTGAATGACAACAACCAGTCGAACCTTTCCCGGTTCGGTTCCAAATCGTGGATTTAGGTCCGCCAAATACACATGGCCGTACTGGGGGGTCATAGATCGCCCGGCAGATCCTCTAGCAGTTCGGTTTCTTTTAAATAGGCGAGATGTGCGGCGGATACATGCTGGGAGGCTTTTTGATAGTCCTGGGCCAACGCTTTTCTCGCGTAGAGGGCGTTGAAGTGAGCCAGAGCTTTTCCGATATACAGGTTTCGAGGCATGTTCAAACGTTTTCGAATGGCTTCAGTTTCTTGGTAGGCATGTTCGTCGAGTTTCAGGGATAATACTTTACTCATCTCTCTTTCTCCTTTTTGGGTATCACCAAAAGTATATACCGCAATTCCTGAAAAGTGAACCCGGGGGGAGAGGTGAAAAATGAAATGAATCTCCTCTTGTTGTCATCCTCGCGGTATTTAGCGGGGATCCATCTTCTCTTTTGGCGGGACCAGTCAGATGGATCCCCGATGAAAAATGTCGGGGATGACTGAGGGGTGAGGGGGAAAATACTCTGTTCGCCTTACTCCTTACGTTTCCCGGTTCCCTTCGCCTTTAATGTGCTTCGTCCCAGGATGGGCCATGTCCGGCTTCGACCGTAAGCGGGATCGACAATTGTAGGGCAGGCAGTGTCGCGGCTTCCATGACCTGTTTGATGACGGCGGTGGTTTGGGCGACAGCCGCTTCTTCTACCTCGAATAACAATTCATCGTGGACGGTCAACAGCATTTTCGCCCGAGGCGTTAAGCCATGCTCTGCCAATGCGGGGGGCACGCGGATCATGGCGCGCTTTAAAATATCGGCGGCTGTGCCTTGCAGTGGCGCATTGATGGCGGCTCGCTCAGAAAAATTTCGTCGGGCGGGATTTTTATCATGAATACCCGGGACGTGGCACCGACGCCCAAAGAGGGTCTGGACATACCCGTGTTGCCGACAAAACTGTTTGGTGCGTTCCATATAATCCTGGATGCCGGGATACTGTTCGAAATAGGTTTTGATATAGGCAGCGGCCTCGCCCGGTTCCACGCTCAACTGGCGTGCTAATCCGAAAGCGCTGATCCCATAAATGATGCCAAAGTTAATCGCTTTGGCTTTTCGTCGAATTCCCGCATCCATCTGTTCTAAGGGTAAGCCGAAGACCTGGCTGGCGGTAAGCGCATGAATATCCTGGCCTTCCCAAAAAGCCTTTTTAAGTACAGGAATATCTGCGACGTGGGCAAGCAGGCGAAGTTCAATCTGGGAATAATCGAGGGAAAGCAATGTCCAACCAGGCTCCGCGACAAAGGCGCGCCGGATTCTTCGACCCTCTTCGGTCCGGATAGGAATGTTCTGGAGATTCGGGTCTGTGGATGAGAGTCTTCCCGTCGCGGCGGACGCCATGGCATAGGAGGTATGCACCCGGTTCGTGTCGGGATTGATTTGACGGATGAGCGCATCGGCATACGTGCTGCGGAGTTTTTCCAAATGCCGCCATTCCAACACACGTGACGGGAGTGCATGGCCTTGAGCCGCTAAGGATTCGAGGACATCGACCCCGGTGCCATAGCTGCCGGTTTTGCTTTTTTGCCCTCCTCCCAAGGCGAGGTCGTCAAACATGACTTCGCCGAGTTGTTTAGGGGAACCGACATTAAAGGTTTTCCCGGCCAGGCGATGGATCTCTTGTTCCAGATCACGAAGACGGAGAGAAAACTCCTGACTGACCTGCTTCAGTTGGGAGACATCGACTTTGATGCCTGTTTGCTCCATGGTCGCCAGCACGGGAATTAAGTGACGCTCGAGCGTTTCGTAGACGGTGGTCATGTGTTCACTGATGAGACGGGGTTTGAGGACCTGATGCAGCCGCAGGGTCACTTCTGCATCTTCCGCGGCGTATTCCAACGCTTTTTCTAAGGGAACCTGATCAAAGGTGATTTGAGACTTTCCGGTACCCGTGACGTCTTTAAATTTGATCGTCGTATGGCCCAAAAAGTGTTCGGCCAGTTCGTCCATGCCATGGCCATGCATGCCTCCTTCTAAGACGTATGAGAGCAGCATGGTATCGTCCACGGGAGACACGTTGAGGCCATACCGGCGAAACACCACCATGTCGTATTTGATATTGTGCCCGATCTTGAGCACAGCGGGGTCTGTCAGCATTGGTCCCAGGGTGTCGAGCGCATGTTGGAGTGGAATTTGTTCCGGTTTTTCCGGCAAGGCAGCAGACGTATCGTGTGAGAGCAAATCCTGGTAAGACGTGGATCCCGGGGCCACATGACCGACCGGCACATAACACGCCTGGCCGGGTTCCAGGCTCAATGAGAATCCAACCAACTCAGCTCTGGTTTGATCGAGAGAGGTGGTTTCACAGTCGACGGCCACAATCCCGCGACGAGTCGCTTCCTCCACCCAGCCTTGAAGGGCCGACACGGTTTGAATTAACTCGTACCGGGCTTTGATAGGCAGCGGCCGTGTTTCGGGATCTTTAGTTGCTGGTGCCTCGATGGTCGGTGTGGCAGAAGGAGTGACACTGGGGGCCTGCTCGCCCTTCACGCGGCTTTGTATGCGTGCCAGAATCGATTTGAAGCCTTGTTCATTGAGGAAGGCAGCTAATAAATCCATATTGGGCTGGCGTCGCTCTAATTGTCCCAAGGGGATAGAGAGCGGCACATCGAAACGAAGTTGAACCAGTTCACGCGAAAGGCGGGCCTTATCGGCATGCTCAATGAGACTTTCCCTCCGTTTGTTCTGTTTGATTTCTGAGGCGCGCGCCAGGAGGGTATCCAGATCACCATATTCCTGAATAAGTTGTGCAGCAGTTTTTATGCCGATACCCGGGACCCCCGGCACATTGTCCGTCGAATCTCCTGCCAATGACTGCACGTCGACAACTTTCTCGGGCGGCACCCCGAATTTTTCAAGAACCTGCGCGGGCCCGATTCGGCGGTTTTTGATGGAGTCGAACATATTGACCTGGTCTGAGACTAACTGCATGAGGTCTTTGTCCGACGAGACAATGGTCACCTCCGCGCCGGCTGCCAGCGCTTCTTTGGTGTACGTGGCGATCAAATCGTCAGCTTCGAACCCGTTCAACTCAATGCAATCAAAATTAAAGGCCCGGGTCGCCTCACGGACGAGAGCAAATTGGGGCACCAATTCATCGGGTGGATCGCTGCGGTTGGCCTTATAGTTGGGATCAAGATCGTTTCGAAAGGTTTTGCGTGCGGAGTCAAAGATGATGGCAATGTGGTCCGGTTGCATATCGTCCAATAGTTTCATCAACATGGTGATGAATCCATAGACGGCGTTGACGGGGGTACCATTCGGACTGTTCAAAATCTTGATGGCATGAAATGCTCTGAAAATAAAACCTGAGGCATCGACTAACACGACATGACGAATCGGGAGAGGGGAAGGTGGTTCACTCACGGTGTTCACGAGAAAATATCCTCTTCGTGTGATTATTGGCCCATTGAAGATACCTGATAGCCCTTGAGGTGTCGATATCTCAGGATGATTTGTCAATCGAGGGGATGAGACCTGGTAAAATATCCAATCCTCTGGATTTAGGAAGGGAGTCTGTGCTTGTGAAAAGGAAATTTATGGTGGGTCTTGGTCTTATCATTGTTCTGGTGATTGTGGTCATCCTTTTCCTTCCTGTGTTGTTGGATTTGAATCGGTACCGGGATCGGTATCTCCCCGTTCTGGAGCAGGCCCTTCAGCGCCCGGTGGATGTTCAGGATGTCCGCTTAACGCTCTTTCCTAAACTCGGTTTTCGGGTGCAGGATTTGACAATAGGGGATGACCCGGCGTTCAGTCCTAAGGCGTTTGTCACGATTCCTTCGGCTGAGGTTGAGATTCAGTGGCTCCCACTGTTGCGCCGGCACATTCAGGTTGAACACGTGCGTCTTCAGGATCCGACTGTCTACGTCATCCGCACTCCTGATGGGTTGTTGAATATGGCCACCATCGGAAAAGATCCCGCTCTTCAGCACCCTGGGGCGGCCGCGGCGAATCCGGCCAATGCCCTCAAGCCCTTATTCGGGGTGTTTGCGGTGGAGCAGTTCTCTATGACTGGAGGCTCTCTACAGTATGAGGATCGTTCCCCAGAACCTTCCCGTTCCTTCCACCTTGAGCAACTGGAGTTGGTTACGAATTCCGTTCAATTGGGACAGACGGCGAGTCTGCACCTGAAGGGCATGGTGATGCCCTATCAGCTTCCTTTGGAGATGAACGGGCGATTTGGCCCCCTTCAATCCATTTTTGATCTTCCGATGATCGATCTCGCGGGTAGCGTAGGCAAAGTAGGGG
>JACDDF010000086.1 GCA_013817135.1 Nitrospirales bacterium | reverse complement strand
GTGAGATCTTCTTCGATCAAGGCATTGTTATCTTGTAATTGCTTGATTTGTTCGGTCAAATGCTCACGCGTTTCTCGCATATGAAAGTATAAGGGCAATCCATCAGCATTAAAAAACATGGTCCCCGCCAGCACACTCATCATTAAAAAAGCCCCAACCATTGGAAGGCGATCTAACAGATCACCCCCAAACCCAGTGGACGTCCTTTTTTTATTATTGGGACGCATACTTGAAAATCATGCTTGTACTGGAAGAACGGCTTTCCCGCGATATAAGGCAGATGAGCCTAATGTCTCCTCAATTCTGAGTAGCTGGTTATATTTGGCCAGACGATCAGTACGTGACAGGGACCCTGTTTTTATCTGTCCGGCATTTAACGCCACAGCCAAATCGGCAATGGTCGTATCCTCAGTTTCGCCGGATCGGTGGGACACCACTACTCCATATCCGGCCCGTTGGGCCATGCGCATGGCTTCAATTGTTTCCGTGAGCGTGCCGATTTGATTGACTTTGATCAAGATAGCATTCGCAATGCCTTCACGAATCCCTCGTCCCAAAAACTCGACGTTGGTCACAAACAAGTCATCGCCGACAAGCTGGACTCGGTCACCTATGTGATCCGTCAGCTGTTTCCATCCTGTCCAATCACTTTCATCAAGCCCATCTTCAATCGAGACGATCGGGTACTGCTTCACTAATTTGGCATAATACTCAACCATGTCCCCTGAAGACATTTTGGGTTTAACCCCATGACGCACATGATACATCTTTTTCTCAAAAAACTCGCTGGCCGCCGCATCAAGTGCCAACACCACATCTTTCCCTGCTCGATAGCCGGCTTGGTGAATCGCTTGAACGATAAAATCCAGGGCTTCTTCATTCGAGCGAACGGCAGGGGCAAATCCACCTTCATCCCCGACCGCCGTGCTCATCTTCTTTGATTTCAAGATGGCCTTGAGATGGTGGAAAATCTCCGTTCCCATCCTGAGGGCTTCCCTGAAACTGGTCGCCCCCACCGGCATGATCATGAATTCTTGAAGGTCCAGACCATTGTCTGCATGGACGCCACCGTTGATAATATTCATCATAGGCACCGGTAATTCTCGAGCCGAGACCCCACCAAAATACCGAAATAAGGGAATTCCGAGTTCCTGTGCCGAAGCCCGGGCCACGGCTAACGACACGCCAAGTGTCGCATTTGCCCCTAACTTGGTTTTTCCCTTGGTTCCATCCAGTTGGATTAAGCGGGAATCAATACTCACCTGGTCCTGAGCTTCCATGCCTCTAAGAGCCGGGAGCATATGCTTTTGAATTCCGGCTAAGGCTTTAGACACTCCCTTGCCCATCCATTGCTTTTTATCCCCATCTCGCAACTCCAAAGCTTCGCGTGTCCCCGTCGAGGCTCCGGAAGGAACAGCAGCGCGACCAGCCATGCCGCTGGCAAGGTGCACATCCACTTCAATTGTTGGATTCCCGCGAGAATCCAGAATCATCCGTGAGGTAATGTTCTGAATAAGACTCATAGAAACTGTAATTCCTTATAATCGTGAGTAATGGCACATTCCTTATCTTGTACCCTGAGACGAGCCTTAGATCAAGATGTAAGATGCTGTTTCAACAAGGTATTGACCTTGCCGGGATTGGCTTTTCCCTGCGACGCCTTCATCACCTGTCCGACCAAAAAGCCTAATACTGTCTCCTTCCCGCCACGATATTGCTCCACTTGAGTTGAATGCTGGGTCAGCACCTCTTTAATCAGTTTTTCCAGGACACCATCATCAGAAACCTGGACCAGGCCCTTCTCATTGACCAATTGATCTGGAGATTTTCCACTGCCATAGAATTCAGGGAAAAGATCTCTCGCAACTTTCAAGCTAATGGTTCCCTCTTCTACCAATTGTAAGAGTTGAACCAATCGTTCAGGGCTTACCGGGGAAGACTCTGGAATGGTGTTAGCGGCATTGAGCTCACGAAGTAATTCGCCCATCACCCAGTTACTGACCGTTTTGGGATGGGGAAAGAGTTTCACGCAGGCCTCAAAATAGTCGGCCAAGTTTTTTGAATCGGTCAGAATCTTCGCATCGTACTCAGGGAGATGATATTCCGTCACAAACCGTTTCATGCGGACGGCCGGAAGTTCTGGAATCGTCTGGCGCAGCGACTCCATCCACTCCGCATCCACCCGAACGGAGAGCAAATCCGGGTCGGGAAAATACCGATAGTCATGGGCTTCTTCCTTACTTCGCATGACCACCGTTTGCCCATTCTGCACATCCCACAGCCGGGTCTCCTGACGAATCGTTTCACCTTCGGTTAAGGCCTCAGTCTGCCTGGAGATTTCAAATTCCAAGGCATCTTTGGCAAAACGGAAGGAATTAATATTTTTCAATTCGACCTTGGTCCCGAGACGGTCGTGTCCCCTGGGACGAAGCGACACATTCGGCTCACAACGAAAACTTCCCTGCTCCATGTTTCCATCACAGACCTCCAGATAGACCAAGAGATCATGCAGGGTTTTCAAATAGGCATCAACCTCATCTGATGAATGCAAGTCTGGTTCGGTGACAATTTCTAATAACGGAGTTCCCGCTCGATTTAGATCGACCCCACTGCCTTCCACAGGCACATCATGAACATTTTTCCCGGCATCTTCTTCCAAATGGGCTCGGGAAATGCGCACTCGTTTCGACTCTCCGTTGACCGAAATGTCAAGCCAACCCGGTCCGCAGATTGGCAAATCATACTGCGAAATTTGATAGCCCTTCGGCAAATCAGGGTACATGTAATTTTTCCGGGAGAATTGATTCGTCAGCAGGATCTCGCAGTGAAGGGCGAGTCCCGTCCGTACGGCCATTTCCACCGCGCGGCGATTAAGCACCGGCAAGCTTCCAGGCAACCCCAAACAGGTTGGACACACCTGAGTATTCGGAGGAAGCCCGAAGGAGGTGGGACAACCACAAAACAATTTCGTTTTTGTTTGGAGTTGGGCATGCACCTCAACTCCTATCACAGTTTCATAGGCCATAACGCAGCAGAGCCACTCCTCTCGATTTCGTCTTTTCTTGAATCTTAATCCAGGGATTTCATTTCACGTTCACGGCGCATGGCATCCCGACCCGCGTCTAACGCTTCTCGCACGGCACAGGAAATTTCTTCCACCAGTTCACGGCCACGACCGACGACATCTTCTACAGCATCCGTGGCCCGCTCCTTAATGTCTCGCAAATCTTCACTCGTGCGCCGGGCATACCCCGTGATTCGTTCTCGGGAATCTCTTCCCGGCTGAGGGGCTAACATGATCGCCGTCACAGCTCCCAAGAGCGCTCCACTTAAAAACGCCAACGCAACCGAGCCTGCTGATGCACCTGATTGATTAACTGCCATAGGGTGGCCCTCCTTTTTGTTCTTTATGTATACGTTTCTTCACCGTCGAAGTTGCTGCTTTGAGTCCGGCAAGTAAACTGGTAACGCCCACAGCAAGGCCCCCCCCTTTCTCGCGAACGGCCTGATGGACATGATTCACGGTTTCCCCCACATCTCCAACAGCATTCAAGAAAATGGTGGCCCTATCAATGCCAAGCCTGGCTTTATCGCTTAGAGCCAAAATGTTTTCGTTGGTTCCCTTGACGTCCTTCAATAATCCCGGCAACTCATGGTTCAAACGAATAAGCAAACGTTCTGATTGCCCAACCGTACGTTTCACTTGAAGAATCATCGGAACCAGATAGCCCACCAAAACTACAAAAGCCACGGCAATGATGATCGCTGCCAAATCCACCATACCTCGCTATCCTTTCATGACCGAATCACGGGCCGTTTCATTCGCCAATCCGTGGCTTGTTCATAGGCGTACGCTGCACGCAAGACCATGGCTTCCTCAAAGGGACGACCCATCAGTTGTAATCCGATTGGGAGTCCGAGTTTACTCAATCCACAGGGAACGGAAATCGCCGGAAGCCCAGACAAACTCGCAGGAATGGTATAGATGTCTGATAAATACATCTGCAAGGGATCGTCCAATCGCTCCCCTAATTGAAAAGCCGGCGTCGGCATAACCGGACTCACCAACAAATCGACTTCCTTGAACACCGCATCAAATTCCCGTTGAATCAAGGTGCGAACCGCTTGGGCTTTCCCGTAATACGCGTCGTAATACCCGGCACTC
Organism: Nitrospirales bacterium; assembly: GCA_013817135.1. Lineage (GTDB taxonomy): Bacteria > Nitrospirota > Nitrospiria > Nitrospirales > UBA8639 > Nitrospira_E. The sequence continues at coordinate 3,506 of JACDDF010000086.1, read as the reverse complement.
AGCGCATAGGTCCCCAACATAATACGCCGTTTCACTTCAGGTCCAAACCCTTGTGACCGGGTGCTCCGATACATCTCTGCCAGGTCTCGCGACTCCTTGGAACGAAACCCAAACTTGACGCCGTCATAGCGGGCCAAATTAGAGCTGGCCTCTGCCGTGGCGACAAGGTAATAGGTCGCAATGGCCTGTTCCGTGAAGGGCAACGTCACCTCGCGAATAGTTCCGCCTAGCTCCTCCAACACCTGGATGGCATCTTGAACCTTCTCGGAGACTTCAGGATCAAGACCCTCAGCAAAATATTCCCGCGGCACTCCGAAAATAAGTTTTTTGACGTCTTTCTTTTTCACGGCTTTGGTGAAATCCGGGACCTCACGATTGGCGGACGTAGAATCCATTGGATCAAATCCGGCAATGGCATTCAGCAGGATAGCGGCATCCGTCACGGTTTTGGTAATAGGGCCGATTTGATCCAGAGATGAGGCAAAGGCAATTAACCCATAGCGGGACACTCGCCCATACGTTGGCTTAAAACCCACCACCCCGCAACAGGCGGCCGGTTGTCGGATCGACCCTCCGGTATCGGAACCTAAGGCTGCCACACATTCATCTGCAGCCACGGCGGCAGCCGATCCTCCACTGGATCCTCCCGGAATATACTTTTGATTCCACGGATTCCTGGACGGCCCGAACGCTGAATGTTCCGTGGACGAACCCATGGCAAATTCATCAAGATTGGTTTTGCCAAGAATCAGGGGTTGATGAGTTCGAAGCCCGCCCACCACCGAGGCGTCATACGGAGGAACAAAATTTTCCAACATTCGAGATCCACAAGTCGTCCGGATCCCCTCTGTACAAATATTATCTTTAATGCCTAATGGCATGGCCATGAGCGGCTGTGTTTTGCGCCAGGCTTTTAACCCATCATCAATCGCTTTGGCTTGCTGAAGCAGGATATCTTTGGGTGTCAGGGTAATATAGGCTTTGATTTTTGGTTCTACTTGACTGAGCCGCAACAAATAGGACCTGGCGATATCCATAGCACTAACCTCGCCGGCGGTAAATTTACCCTGAAGTTCTTTTAGCGTAAGTTTAAATAGAGACATACAAACCCGAATTTGGGATCAGTGGATAAATAAGGAGATGGAAAGAAAAAGGCCTTTAACCGGAGCAACCCGTTTCATACGGGATTGGTTACTTTGCTTTATTCTGATGGTCGACTTGGATAATTTTGGGAACATGCCGCTTGGCTTCTTCGTCATTAAATAATTCATAACAAAAAATAATGACCTTATCGCCAATCACCCCCAACCTGGCAGTGGGACCATTTAAAATGATCTCACCTTTGCCCCGGGCACCTGGGAGCGCGTAAGTCGAAAACCGCTCTCCGTTATTCAAATTGGACACCATCACCGCTTCATAGGACATTATTCCCGCTCGATCCATGAGGTCTTCGTCAATCGTTAAACTACCCTCATAGTCGAGACTGGAATCGGTAACGGTCGCCCGGTGAATTTTACATCGTAACAATTGTCGATACATATTAAATCCTAATTTTTCTTAGTCATGCTCAGAACGAGCGTTTTTGGTTAATCGTGTCGCCTTTATTTCCCTAAAATATTCGGGACCACAAAAAATCCATTATGTGAATTTGGGGCATTGGCTAGCGCCTTTTCCACGGACAAGCATTCGCGCGGGCTATCCTCACGTAACACCGGTTCCTCATTGGCGACAGAAGCCGTGAGAGGGACGCCTTCCGTCGATACCCCTTGCAATTGATCCACATACGCTAAAATATGATTCAATTGTTCCGCAAACATGGGTTTTTCCGCCTCCGTTAGGTCTAAACGAGCTAATTGGGCAACATGTTCGACTTCTTTTTGAGTGATGGATGCCATATCTGATCCTTATGAACGCAGGAATTTAAAAAACATGAGGACACTCCAAGCAGAAACCATATAACACCACAGTATTTCTACCATGAAATTCTCATGAAAAGCTACTCAAACAAAGGATTGAACCAGCGGTGGGAAAACGGAGAGACCAAGGAAATCCAGAGAAAGAACCTGGGGCAATCAAAGATCCAATGTGGTTGCCGAGGAAAGCAGAAAGCCTTCGTCCGCAAAACTCACATAGCGCCCATCTCCAATAACAATATGATCCAATACCCGGATTCCCAATATTTCCCCTGCCGCCATGAGTCGACGGGTCAAGGCATGGTCTTCCTCGCTTGGCTGAGGGTCACCACTTGGATGATTATGGACAAAGATCACTGCCGCCGCAGATTCTCGTACGGCCAGATTGAACACTTCCCGCGGGTGAACAATACTCACCGTCAAACTTCCCTCGGAGACGGTGACATCTCGAATAAGCCCATGTTTGGCATCTAACAACAGTGCCTTAAAGACCTCATGCCGAAGGTCTCGCAACAAAGGGTAGTAGTGCTGATAAATATCCTGGCTATGATGAATTCGTAATCCTGCAGTTAACGGGATCGCTAATGCCCGTTTTCCCAACTCAACCGCTGCGAGAATCTGGGCGGCTTTTGCGGGACCAATACCCGGGACAACACACAGTTCTTGCAAACTTCGATTGGCTAAACCTCGCAGCCCCTGAAGGCGGGTAAGGAGGTCCAATGCCACATCTACAGCCGAGGAATCGGGTCGACCAATTCGTAAGAGGATGGCCACCAGCTGAGCATCTGATAATCCCTGAGCGCCATTGCTTAGGAGGAGTTCGCGTGGGCGTTCCTTTTCAGGCCAGGATTGAATCCCTTTTTTGAGTTTCGGGTCATTCATACTCGTCATGCCAGGGTATGTCATACGAACACGGCTTGAACTATACGCAGCTATTTTTTACCCCGTCAAAAACCATTTTTCCCACCCTGTTATTGAGATTGTTGAGGTTTCAAAACTATGATATCGTCCACTCGCCATGAAACCACCTTCAATCCGGATCGTTGCAGGACAATTTAAAGGTCGAACCATCCCTACACTTCCTGGGCGAACCACCCGTCCGACCTCCCAGCGAGCGCGGGAGGCGCTGTTTTCTATCCTGGGTGGGCAGATCCAGGATGCCACTGTGGCTGATCTGTTCGCGGGGACAGGAGCGGTGGGACTGGAAGCCTTAAGCCGTGGAGCAACTAAGGCGCTCTTTGTTGAGCAGAACCCTTTGGCTGGGGCGAGTATTCAGCAGATGCTTACCCAACTCCAGATCGCCTCATCAAGCCGGGTCCTCATTGAGGATGTGTCACTCGCCATACAAAATTCAATTTTGGTAGGATGGCGTCCGTTTGACATGATATTCATGGACCCGCCTTACCGGTTCACGAATGTACAACAGATCTTGCATTACTTAGAGGAAGCGGACGTCATGGCCCCGACCGGTCGAATCATTTATGAACATTTCCATAAAACCACACCCCCGATTCCCCTTGGAAATTGGTCGCTCATCCGAACCGCTCGCTATGGGGATACCGCCTTCACGATTTACCGACCCGTGCCCCAGAC
>JACDDF010000085.1 GCA_013817135.1 Nitrospirales bacterium | reverse complement strand
TCCTGGCACTTCCCCTTTGAAACAACGCATCGTCTTTGATCCGAATATTCAACCCCCGTTCCGTCGTGGTGATCTGCACCCCTTGAGGAACATTCGCCGCGGTAATTGCATTGGCCACACTTAAGAAGGCCCGAGTATTTTCCGCTGAAGAAGGTTTTACTTTCACCTGAATAGGGGTATTTTTGTTTATGGGGAGACTCACGATTGAAAGTTCCCCTACGGTCTTCTTGTTGTTAAAGGAGCTCACCAGGGATTCACTGAGGACCTTGAACTTCCCTTCATTAACGGAGGAGACTGAGTACATCACCACAAAAAAGGCAAACAGCAAGGTAATAAAATCCGCATATGAGACCAGCCATCGTTCGTGATTTTCATGTTCCTCATGTTTTTTTTTCACACGTTCCCTCGCACCAACAATCCGGCCGTCCTCAATTGACTATTTCTTTTTCTCCGACGAGGGCAGAAATCCACTCAACTTCTCCTCAATCATTCTGGGATTCTCACCTTGAGCCACGGCCACAAGGCCTTCTATCACCATAATTTTCCCGATGATCAAGGTCTTGGCCTTTAACTTGATTTTACTGCCCATGGGAAGAAACAAGAGGTTGGCAGCTCCCACCCCATAGACCGTGGCCACAAATGCAACCGCGATCCCACTACCCAATGCTGAAGGGTCGGCCAAGTTTTCCATCACATGAATCAGGCCTAATACGGCACCAATAATACCCACACACGGCGCATATCCCCCAAACGCTTCATAGACCTTGCTCGTCGTGCCAAATTCTTCTTCAAAAATTTCGACTTCCACTTCCAAAATTTCTTTAATTTTGTGAGGCTCCGTCCCATCGACCACCAGCTGCACCCCTTTGGCCATTAACGGATCCGTCAACGACTTTATTTGCCCTTCCAGGGCCAAGAGTCCCTGTTTCCGGCTGATATTTGATAACTCCACGATCTTGGCGATAATGCCCTTCATATCTACATTCACATTTCCAAATACCATGCTTGCACTGGAAAGAGCTTTGAGGAAAATTGGAAGGGGGAATTGCAGCATCACCGCGCCTAACGTGCCTCCCATCACAATCAAAAATGCCGTCCCTTGGAGAATGGAGCTTAAATGCCCGCCCTCCAAATGTTGTCCCCCAACAATGGCGCCAAGGGAAACAAGGATGCCCAATACCGATAAAATATCCATGATGGACGACTCTTCCTTATTAAAAAGTCCGATTACTAAACAAGCGTTCAAGGTCCAGCAACAGCACCAAGGACCCGTTCACCCGTCCTACCCCTTTATGACATTCTTCGGCTCCTCCTCGACCCGTGGGGGGTGGGGTTTCAATACATTCTTCAGACAGGCGTAAGACTTCTTCAACAGAATCGACGATAAATCCTAAAATCATATGAGCGACTTCCACGACCACAATTCGAGTATCCTTGGTGGGTTCCGTCCCAGACAGACCAAAGCGAGCCCGAAGGTTAATAATGGGGATGACTTTTCCACGCAGATTCACCACCCCGTCCACATAATGAGGGGCATTCGGAACCTGGGTGATGTCCAGCATACGAATAATTTCTTGAACCCCCAATATATCAATGGCAAAAACTTCGTCCCCCAACTGAAAACTCACCATTTGGAGAACTACTCCACTGTCCTCCTCAAAATCACCATGAGGTAATACCTTCGTCAAAGTATTCTGCATGACCTGTGTCCCTCCAGACGCGTCAAAAGTCTCTCTCCCGTCCCGTTCGGACCTTGTGCGAACTGATGGTTATCGAATATCGCCAAGGCCTTTTTTTTCTCCAATCACCTCAATAACTTAGCTCAGACACTGAACCTCCAGGATGGCTGACCCCACCGCCCGTAGCATCATTTACCTTCATACGGGCAGTTCCTTTTTGGTAGGTGGAATCCTCGTTGGTTCAGCAATTTCCAACCTTCCACCACCGATTTTGCAACTTGAGGGCAATTACTTCTCATTGATCTCCAGCAACAGGCATTAGGGTCCCTGGGAGGTAGGTGACAATTTGCAACAATCTCACCGAAATCAACACATTCCCCACCAACGCCCATCATCGGTGCCTTGAGGCTTCAACAAACGCTCTGATAGGGTGAACACCATTAATACTTCATTATCATGCATCGAAATAAAGGATTCATTCCATGGACAGACTAGCCAGCTCACAAGCCGATCGGTTACTACTTGATGCAAAAAAAGCCATTTTACAAGAACAACATCGACGTTTTCAGGACCTTCAACTTGAAGGCCGCTGGGATGATGCCTGGAAACAATTGCATGTCACCTTGGCCTGCGCAGCGGACTTACTCAAAGACTCCGTCACCATGCTGGAAGAGGTTGTCGCCAAGAAAAAATTTCCTCCCTCGACCGACCAATCAACAGGATTCAGCGATTCCATCAACCAGAATCCCCCTTCAGCCCGATAAGGCTGCTTGACAACGCACTGGGCATGGAGATCTTTGAGTTACACCTTAAATGATCCGACCAACTTCTGAAGATCCCCGGCCAACACGCGTAAATCATGACAGGCTTCAGCCGATTGAAAGACTCCTCTGGTTGTCTGACGGGTTGTCTGGGTCATGGATTCTAAATCACTGGCAATTTGTCGCGTGGCCGTGGATTGCTCTTCCGTAGCATTGGCAATTTGTTGAATCATCCCCGCCGTAGCATTGATCATAGAATGAATGTTTGCCAATGCCTCTCCGGTTTTATTGGCTAACGCCACACCCTGGCCGACTTGACTTGTCCCTTGCTCCATCGACGAAACAGCACTTCGTGTATCCTTCTGGATTTGCCGGATCATATCCCCAATTTCTTTAGTCGCCTTGGTTGTCCGTTCTGCTAACTTCCGCACTTCATCGGCAACCACAGCGAACCCTCGTCCTTGTTCACCGGCCCGAGCAGCCTCAATCGCCGCATTGAGTGCCAATAAATTTGTCTGATCCGCAATATCTTCAATCACGCGAACGATTTCACCAATTTGGTCCGAAGACCGCCCGAGTGTGGTAATAATGTTGGCGGCCTGCACCACCGCGTGAGAAACCTGTTGCATGCCCATCACGGATTGGTTCATCTCATTCTGCCCGCTTCGCGCTGTTTGGGCCGTTTCCTGAGCAATCCGTGCAGCTTCGGTAGAACTTCGCGCCACTTCCCCCGCCGTCCTGGTCATTTCCTCCACAACGGAAGCTGACTGAATCACACGGGCATCTTGCCCTTCAGCGGTTTGAACCACCCCATCCACGGTCGTGGAGAGCTGAACGGTGGACGCCATCAGACGGTTTGTTGCATGACTGAACAACGACAATGCCAACTGCATTTTTTCAATAAACGTATTGAGGTCGTGACTGAGTTCCACAATTTCATCAGAGCCATTTCCAACTGGCACTCGTTTCGTCAGATCACCTTCGCCCTGTGCAATGTCACGACAGATAACCATTAAGACATGTAGAGGTTGCAGCACAAGTCGATGAACCACCCAATACACCGCACTCAAGAAAATGACGATGATCCCGATCATCCACATTCCTGAATGGAGCACCGAACTGACCATCGCCTCTTTGGCCTGCGATATCGGAATTGAAAGAGACAACACGCCAAGCACATCTCCCAAGTTTTTCCCGCCATGACAACTTACGCAGGCCTCCACCGTAGCCACATCTGCACTGGCCCGTCGAAAGGTGGGAACCCCGTTGATCGTCTCAATTTCGCTGACACTCTTCGCCCCATTCTTCATTAGCTCAAGAGCCTTTTGTTCAAACGTATCTTTCGGCGCATTGGCGGGATTCATCGGCTGATCACTCACAAACCGAGCCTGATACCCTCCCACCAACCCCAATTCCTGGCCGATTTCCTGTATGGCAGTGGCGGGAAAAGGAACGGCATCGGGATCCTGCTCATGGTCACGGGACACATGAAGGTGAGACCCCATGGACGATTGCTTTATTTTCCCCACATAATTTTTGGCAATATAGGCTCTCGTGACATTAATTTGCGCCTGAATAATCCTTCCTTCTTCCTCCAAAAGCATCTGCAACCGGCCAAACTCTTGTTGGTAAATCACGGCTAGGCCGCAGACAATCATCCCAACGGCTAGGGTTCCCAGAGTTAATACGAGTTTATGACCGATTCTTAAGCACTGCATACGCTTCCCACCAGGGACACATTGAACAAAGGATAGTATTATTTTTTTAGTGTAAAGCGACTGAGCGATTTTTGGAGATCCTCTGCCAATGCCGCAAATTGCTTCGTTGCCATCGCCACCCCCTGAATGTGGCTTTCATTATCCAGACTGAGTTGCGCGACCTGTTGAATACTCGAAGAGATTTGTCCGGAGACTGCAGACTGTTGTTTCGTGGATTCGGCAAAATGTTGAATCATATCCACCACCCGTTGAACCCCCTGGACGATCTCCGTCAATCGACTCCCGGCTTCTCTGGCCAGCACCATGCCGGTATGCGCTTCCTCAGTTCCCGCTTCCATCGAAAGAACCGCTTCGTGAGTGCCAGCCTGTACCGATTCGATAACCGTCGCAATTTCTTTTGTCGCCTTCCCCGTTCGCTCGGCCAGTTTCCGCACCTCATCTGCGACCACAGCAAACCCCCGTCCCTGCTCTCCTGCCCTGGCGGCTTCAATGGCCGCATTGAGCGCCAAAAGATTCGTCTGTTCCGCAATATCTTCGATTACTCCAATAATGTCCCCGATATCCTTGGAGCGTTGTCCTAATTTCTGAATACGGCCGGCGGATTCCTGTATCCGGCTGGACACCGATTCCATCCCATGAATAGAAGAGACCACAATATCCCCACCCCGGACGGCTGAATCATTAACCCCTGAGGCCGTCGAGGCCAGGGCCTGCGTGTGACGAGCCATATCCTCTGCGGTGGCGGACATTTCTTCAACCGCCCCAGCTACCTGAGTGGCTTGGTGAACTTGTGATTGGCTGGCCTGAACGACCTGATGGCCAACCGACGACAATTGGACCGACGCTTGAGACAGGGAGTGAGCAACGTTCCGGGTTTGCAAAAGCATTCGACTTAATTCATCCAACAAATTATTCAGGGCCAAACCCATTTGTCCGAGTTCGTCTTGAGTCTTCACGGGAACCCGGTGAGTTAAATCTCCCTTCGAGGCTTTTGCCGCCACTTCCCAGACGGGTTTCAATCGGCTCACGACTTTTCTTCCCATAAAGATCCCAATCGGGACCACCACGAGAAGACCAACCAGCATCTCCAACAGGGTTTTATTCGTCAGGCTCCTGACATGACTGAATGCTTCATCCTCCGGAACCTGCACCAACACAGACCAGTGCATCCCCAACGATCCCCCCGCCTCTGACATCGGGCTATATCCAATCACTTGATTCGCGTTTTTCCCGGGATGAAAATTCCTGGCGTTTCCGGATTGGCCCTGAACCGCGAATTGTGCGGCCTCAAGTCCCAACTGAGCCAGATTGGCCTTAAACACCACATTCTCTAAATCGTGAGTCACTTCCTCGGTTCCATGGACAGCCGGAGCATATTCCATCAGCGTCAGACCTTGGCCATCCTGCAGGATAAGTTCCGCATGCGGAAACCCGGCTTTTTTTAAATCCTGGTATGCCTTTTGAAAAAAGGCTTCAATCTTTGAAAACTTCATGCGATGGCTCCCATACCCAATCACTCGCCCGTGAGCATAGAGAGGAACCGAGAGCCCGATTGTCAAACTGCTCTCTTGGGGAAAGAGTGCCTGTACATCCTGATCTACCATGACGCTTTCCACAAAGACCTCTTGGGTCACATTTCTGCTCAAAGAAGACTCTGGCGAGCGACCCCTCTCTCCCCCCTCTTGGAGAGCCCGAAACCACGGAGTCAATCCATAATTTTTTCCGTACAACCCCTCCGTCCGAAGAGGCTGGCCTTCTGCATCATGATCATTCACGGCGATCAGGTTGCCATCCAGATCCACCACTTGAACCAAAGAGTACATCCCGGTTGCCTGAACATACGCATTCAATACCTGGACGAATTCGTGTGAGGGACGAACAGCTTGTCCCCATAGCTCCGCACCACCAAGAATCGGACTTCGACTCAAGATCTGAGCATCCGCAGATCGCTCAGCGAGATAGAGGGAAATTTTTTCAACAATCACTTCCGCCACGTCCTGGTATTGAACACCAACCTCCTTTTTCAAAACCTCTGCAGTTTGAAACAACGAATAGACTTGAACACTCAGAGGAATCAGCGAAAAAAACACAAGAATCCAGACTAATTTTGTCGTAATGCCTACATTCCACGTCGGCTTCCTCATTGGTATCCTCTTGTTAATCTTTTCATGGATCTTGATATGGGGCAGTACATTGCTTCTCAGCACCTACAATAATTATTCTTCCCTTTACGACGGCACCACAACTCCCGAAGACTTTCCGAGATGTTGAACTAATTTGTCACGAAGGTCGGTTGGATGAAATTTGGTCACATAATCTGTCACACCCAAAGCCTTTCCTTTATCAACATTGCACTGACCGGACAAGGAGGAATGCATCAAAATGGGTAGGGCCTGCAATCGAGGATCTTCACGGATAGCCTTTGTCAGGGAAAATCCATCCATTTCCGGCATTTCAATGTCGGTAATGACCCCCACGACAAAGTCGAAAATGGTTCGATCCGTTTTGTCACCCAACTCCGCATACTGTCGTAACCGGGTGAGCGCCTCTTTTCCCGTCTGTGTTTCTTCATATTTCATGCCCAACCGTTCCAACGTTTTGGTAATTTGTTTTCTGGCCACAAGCGAATCATCGGCAACCAAGACACGTTTTCCGGCTAATTCATCGTTCAGTTCAATCCCAACGAGGAATTCCTCTTCCCTTCGCGGGTGCAGTTCGGCCAACACCTTTTCCACATCCAAAATCAACACCATTCGGCCATCTTCCAATTTTGTAATAGCCGTGACCGCCCCTTGCCGGCTGGACTGGAGCATCGGTGGAGGAATTTGAATGCGTTCCCACGACATACGAATGATCCGATCAACGCCGCCTACCAAAAATCCCTGTTTGTTATCGTTATATTCCGCAATGATCAACTTCGCGCCAACCGGATCCAACGGTCCGAGTCCAATCGCCTGCTTCAAATCCACTAAAGCGATATTTTCTCCACGGAGATTCACTAAACCCAGGATTCGAGGATCGGAGTCCGGAATTTTCACCACGGGTGGGAGCTTCATGACTTCGCGAATCTTAAAAACATTAATTCCGTAGGTCTCATTAGTCCCAAAATGAAACATTAATAGTTCCATCTTATTGGCCCCGGCCAGCCCGGTCCGTTGATCAATTTCTGCCATCCATTTTGCCATTACGCTCTCCTCACTCTTCCACTCACCCAACGTGGCACAGGTCTTTCTTCTTTATAGATCCACCGCTGTTCCCATGCCTGTCGGGTTACGGACACAGGCAGCCTAGCCAGCCCTACTCATTCCCCCTGGGCCTCATGCTTCACTGATTTTATACATTAGTGCATACCGGTATACGTTGAAGTCTGCACTTCCCGTACTAAATCGGCCATATCTAAAATCAAGACCACTTTGCCATCTCCGGTAATGGTCGCTCCCGCCACGCACTTAACGTTGGCCAAAAATTCCCCCAACGACTTAATCACGACTTCCTCTTGTGCCCGCAATCGATTCACCACAACTCCAAACTGTTGTTCACCGATCTTTATGAC
>JACDDF010000084.1 GCA_013817135.1 Nitrospirales bacterium | reverse complement strand
GTGCCGATGATCCCTGGATTCGAAAGCTCTTGCCTCGGGTGGTGAAGCGATATCACACGTATGGCATGAGTGATTTTTCCGGTGCCCTGACCTCTGATTTGTATGCGACGGAGATTGAAACCAGAGCTATGGGTGTGGAATTCCGAGCGCATTACCGGGACCAAAAGCTTGGCCCCTTCCGCATTCGTATTCCAGGTGTGCATAACGTGGCCAATGCGTTAGCGGCCATCGGGGTGGCCTTGGAATTGGATGTGCCGGTGGATATGATCCGAGCAGGGTTGGCGGCATTTGCAGGAGTCGAACGACGGTTCCAGATTCGTGGAGAAAAAAACGGCATTGTGGTGGTGGACGATTATGGCCACCATCCTACGGAAATCCGTGCCACCTTGGCGGCTGCGCGGGCCGCCTGGCAGCGCCCGTTGGTCGTCGTGTTTCAGCCCCATCGATTTACAAGAACCAGGGATCTTGCGGACGAGTTTGCCAAGGCGTTCGAACAGGCGGATCGCGTCTATGTCATGGATATCTATCCGGCCGGTGAGGCGCCGATCCCCGGGATCACCGGACAAATGATGGCCGACACCATTCGGGCGTCTGGTCATCCCTCTGTCCAATGGCTCAATCGTGACTCCGGTTTGATTCCCAAATTGCGTGAGGAGCTTCGTGACGGCGATGTGCTGTTAACTCTGGGAGCGGGGGATGTCTGGAAAGTCGGAACCGAATTATTGGAATTGTTGTAAGCGAGTGTGGTGAGTCATGGATATCGAGGGACACAAAAGTGAAGATTGGCCGTCGGACACTGACAGCGAAACGGCTTCAACGAGCCGTGCAGCATGTGCGGGGAGAAGTCTGCTGGGACGAACCGTTGGCGCCTCTTCTTTCGTTGCAGGTGGGAGGTCCTGCGGATGTGCTGGTCTTTCCCTCGGATGTGGAAGACGTCATGCGCGTCATTCTAGGAGCCCGAGAAGAACAGATTCCCATTGTGGTGTTAGGCGGAACCAATGTCGTCGTTCGTGATAAAGGAATTCGAGGCATTGTGATGCAATTGAAACAATTAACCGGGATACAGGAGGAAGCCGGTCAGGTGGTGTATGCCCAGGCGGGTGTGCGGTTGCCCCGGTTGATGCAATTTGCGGTGGGGCATCATCTGTCCGGAATGGAGTGGGCGGCGGGGATTCCCGGAACCGTCGGTGGAGGTGTGGTGATGAATGCCGGAACCCGGTTGGGGGAAATGCAGGAGGTCTTGCAAGCCGTCGATTTGGTGAATCTTCTTGGGCATCGCGTACGGATCGAGTCTTCCAATATTTCATTTGTCTATCGGAAAGCGACGCTTCCCAAAGGTATCGTCGTTGGGGCGTGGCTACAGTTGGCTCTCTCGGTGAAAGAGCAGGTGAAAGCGAAAACCAAAACCTATCTCCAGTACCGGCGAGAGACGCAACCGTTAACCCTTCCGAATGCCGGGTCGGTGTTTAAAAATCCGCCGGGAGATTCGGCCGGACGGTTAGTCGAAGCGGCAGGATTAAAGGGAGTGCGGGTTGGTGATGCCGAAGTGTCGACCAAACATGCCAATTTTATTGTGAATAGAGGAACGGCCACCGCCGACCAGGTCCTGGCCTTGATTCGAAAAGTCCGGCAAACAGTGGCGAGGAAATTTGGGGTCCGTCTTCAGCTTGAATGGAAAATTATTGGAGAATCGTAGCGATGCCAGACTTGATGGTGGTGAAGAAGCGATTCAGTCAGAGTGGAAGGCTTATCACAAGGTGAAAAAACAGGGAATGATGACACAGAAATCTTTGCGAATCGGTGTGCTGATGGGTGGATCTTCAGCGGAAAGAGAGATTTCGCTCAAGACCGGGCGTTCGATCTGTGATGCGTTGAAACGACGTGGATATACGGTGATCCCCATTGAAGTTGATGCCTCATTGCCGCATCAGATCCGGGCTAAGAAAATTTCGGTCGCCTTCCTCGCCTTGCATGGACCGGGAGGGGAGGATGGCACGGTTCAAGGGATGTTGGAAGTGATGAAGATGCCGTACACCGGATCGGGGGTGAGTGCGAGTGCCGTCTGCATGGATAAGGGATTGACGCGGGTGGTCCTTCAGGCCGCCAAGGTACCCGTCCCGCGAGGTATGACTTTATCCGGCAAAATGATCCCGGTTCGTCCACCTGCCAGCTTAGGTTTGCCTGTTGTCGTGAAGCCTTGTGCGGAGGGGTCCACGTTTGGTGTCTCGATCGTTCGCAAGTCATCTCAATGGAAGCAGGCCTTGCAAGAAGCCTATCGATATGGAGAGCAGGCGGTGGTGGAAAAATATATTCCCGGTCGGGAAGTGGCGGTGGGCGTCTTTGGCAACGAGGTGTTACCCGGCGTGGAAATCATTGTGCCTGGGGGATTTTACGATTTTACGGCCAAATATGGAATTGCTTCAACGCGTTATGTGTGTCCGGCTTCCCTTTCATCAAAACTGGAAACCGCTCTTCGTGAATACAGCCTTCGTGCCTATCAGGCATTAGGATGCCGTGGGGCCGCTCGAGTCGATTTTCGCATTCATACCAACGGACGTCCGTATATCCTCGAGTTGAATACCATCCCCGGCATGACTGAACGGAGTTTACTTCCCATGGCAGCGGCACAGATTGGGTGGGACTATGATGATCTGGTTGAACGGATATTGCGTGACGCCCTTCTGAAGAAGATGATCCCGTCTCCCAGGAAAGTCAGGACGACAAGGAAATCTGCGTCATGATATCGAGAGAATCTTTGAACGCGAACCGGCCTCGAAAAAACCGGCCACTCAAAAAAGCCGGAGGACCGGGGAAAGCGAAAACCCCATCGACAGCATTGAAGGTCCGGCGTGTCGTGATCGGAGGGGTCCTGGCCTGTCTCATCGTGGTGGTGGTGGTGGGAGGACGACAGGTGATCCGGTGGGCGGATGAGTGGACGGAAATCCAACAGATTACGGTTGTGGGTTTGGATCGAGTCACGCGCGATGAAGTTCTGACGAGGCTGGACTTGCCGCCACAGACCAGTTTGTTTTCTGTGGATCCGGAGTTGCTCGCGACCCGGTTGGATTCGCATCCTTGGGTTGAATCGGTCGCCTTTGAACGGGTGTTTCCCCATTCCCTGGTAATCCAGGTGGCTGAGCGTCAGCCTGCCGCGGTGTTTGGATCACCAACCGAACCCTATTTTCTGGATGCCGAAGGATATCTGTTGCCGAAGGGGAAGGCGCCGGAGGGAACGACATTGCCCATTGTTGATGGGGTGACCTCGAAATTTATGACCCAGCATGAAGCCGAAGGCCATCGACGCGCCAAGCAGGGCATTCACATTGCTGAATTGCTGTCTCAGCAGTTTTCTGGCAGACCCCGGATTGATGTGTCTCAACCTCATACGACGATCGTGGATCTTCCCAATGTCCGGTTCCAATTCGGGCGTGAGGTAGAGGACCAGTGGCAACGATTTTTGGTGTTGTATCCCACCGTGAAGGATAAAATTGAAGGTCGGTCGCAAGAGGTGGATTTGCGATTTGCTCAAAAAGTCATTTTTCGCAAGAGGACACTATAGGACATGACCAAAAAAGAACACATCGTCGTGGGACTGGACATCGGAACCACAAAAATTTGCGCAGTGGTGGGGGAGATCCAGGATGATCGCTCCATTCATGTGATCGGGGTGGGCTCCCATCGTTCGAACGGGTTGAGAAAAGGCATGGTCGTCAACATGGAAAGTACGGTGGAGTCCATCAAGCGGGCCGTGGAGGAAGCAGAATTGATGTCGGCGGTCCAAATCAATTCCGTGTATACGGGGATTGCAGGAAGCCATATCGGGAGTGAAAGCGCGCAGGGCGTGGTGGCTCTGAAAAAACGGGAAGTGACCAAGGCGGATGTCCGGCGTGCTGTTGATACCGCTCGAGCCTGTGCCGTGCCGGCTCCGGACCGCCAAATTCTCCATGTGCTTCCTCGAGAATTTATTGTGGATGATCAGGAGGGGATTCGCGATCCATTAGGCATTGCGGGATCGCGCTTGGAAGTCGATGTGCATATTGTGACGGGAGCGGTGACCTCAGCGCAAAATCTTATCCGGTGTGTCAGCCGGGCGGGATTGGATGTCGTCGATATTGTGTTGCAACCGTTAGCCTCCAGCGCTGCTGTGCTGACACCTGAAGAGAAAGACCTGGGGGTCGTGATGGTGGACATCGGGGGAGGAACCACCGATATTGCGATTTTTGTCGAGGGATGTATCAGGCACTCGGCGGTCCTTCCCATTGGGGGGAGCCATCTCACCGGGGATTTGGCGATGGGCTTGAAAACCGCGCCGGAGGAGGCCGAAAAAATTAAATTGAAATATGGAGTGGCCAGCAGTCTCTTTGTGAATGAGGACGAAGGCATCGAAGTGCCGAGTGTCGGAGGACGGCCGCCGCGGGCCATGCCTCGAGCGTTAGTGGCCCAAATACTTTCTCCACGGGTGGAAGAAATGTTCGAACTCGTGCTTCGCGAAATCCGTCGTGCCGGGTATGACGGCATGTTGGTGGCCGGGGGCGTATTGACGGGCGGGACCTCCCTGCTTCCGGGCATGGCCGAGGTGGCGGAACACGTGCTCAATCTTTCGGTGCGGTTAGGTAGGCCAATTGGAGTGGAAGGTCTGCGGGAAATAGTGAGTAACCCGAGCTACTCCACCGCTGTGGGCCTCATCGTCCATTCGGTGAGTCACGAAAATGAGTTTGAACTAGTGGGACCAGGAGCCGGCAAAGGCAAAAAATCCGGGCGTTGGGCCGGTGGGATGGTCGGTAAAATGAAGGGATGGATCATGAACTTTTTTTAATTCATGACAAGAAAGGAGGATCATGTATCCGTGCCTGCTTCGCGAGCCAATTTGAGTCATTAATCAAATGTCCCCACGGGCTATCAGGGGAGTGGTAGAAAGGAGGAGTCGTATGTTTTCACTGTCTGAGGAGGAGGAATCTGGCATTAACATCAAAGTTGTGGGTGTCGGAGGTGCCGGGTGCAACGCGGTCAACACCATGATTGAAGCCGGCTTAAGCCGGGTAGAATTTGTCGTGGCCAATACCGATCTGCAAGCGCTGGCCCGTTCGCTCGCGTCGTACAAAATCCAACTGGGGCCGGAGCGAACGCGGGGCTTGGGGGCAGGAGCCAAGCCGGAGGTTGGGAAAGAATCTGCATTGGAAAGTGAACAACAAATCCGTGAGGCCCTGGAAGGCGCGGATATGGTTTTTATTACGGCAGGCATGGGAGGTGGCACGGGCACGGGCGGTGCTCCCGTTGCAGCAAAAATTGCCAAAGAGTTGGGAATTCTCACGGTGGGGGTGGTGACCAAACCCTTCCAATATGAAGGGAACCGGCGGACAAGTTTTGCGGAAGAAGGAATCCGTGAATTAAAAAAATACGTGGATTCTCTCTTGATCATCCCCAACCAGAAACTCCTTGGAATGGTTGATAAAAATACTCCGCTTGTGGAGGCGTTTAAAATTGCCGATGACGTTCTGCGTCAGGCCATTCAAGGTATTTCGGATGTCATTACCACTCCGGGTTTGGTCAATGTGGATTTTGCCGATGTGCGAACCGTCATGGGCTATTCGGGGCGAGCGGTAATGGGGATGGGAACGGGTCGGGGTCCGACGCGAGCAGGCGATGCGGCCAGGCAAGCCATTGCCAGCCCCTTGTTGGAAGATGGAAGCGTGGAAGGGGCTCGAGGGTTGTTGTTGAATATCACGGGCGGCCCCAACCTCACGTTGCATGAAGTGAACGAAGCGTCCAACATTGCCCGGGAAGCGGCGGATCCTCAGGCCAATATCATTGTTGGCCAGGTCATTAATCCCGACCTAGGGGATGAATTGACCGTGACGGTCATTGCCACAGGATTCGAACAAGCCGAGTCGATCCTGCGGTTTCCCAGTGCACATCAACCGACTCTCGTAGTCGAGCCTGTCAAAAAGCCCGCATTGGTAGCGGTGCCTACCGATAATGGGGGGAGCAACGGTTCAAACGGTTCAAACGGATCCGAGGATCTTGACCGGCCCACCTATCTGCGACGACAGACAACTGCCAGGCCGGTTCCTGAAAAGACCAGCCTGTTGGTGGATGATGATTGGGATGTGCCGACTTTTCTACGAAGGAAGGCCGACAACTAATCTCATGAGCGCCGAGAAACGTCCCCTGCCAGAGGGGACCGGAGTATCCGATGACGGATTCACGAGTCATGTGATCCCCGTTCGGCATTTCTTCGGGACCCGGAGTACGCCGGCAGGGTTACATACCCATATCCAACTTGGGCACATTGTGAGTGGGCCGAAGGAGTTTCCCGCTATCGTCTCGCTCAAGCAAATCCATAGTACCCGGGTGGTCGTCATACACACCCATAGGGGGCTGGGGGCATTAGAGCAGGCCGAAGGGGACGCGTTAGTCACCAATCAACCTGAGACTCTGGTGGTCGTGCGCACGGCGGATTGTGTCCCTGTGCTGCTTGTCGAGAAGGCCAGGGGCGTCGTTGCGGCAATTCATGCCGGATGGCGAGGCGCGGTGGCCGGCATCGTGGCAGAAACCATTCGGGCTTGTGTGGATGAATTCGGGGCGAAGCCGGAGCACATGCATCTGGCGATCGGACCTTCAATCGGACCGTGTTGTTACGAAGTGGATGAACAGGTCCTCAACCCGTTGCGAAGCCGGTATCCAACATGGCCCGGTGTGCTTCAGGAAACCAAGGAAGGTAAAGGAGTCTTAGACCTCAAGCAATTGATCTATCACCAGATCCGTGCCGGTGGCGTTCCTGATTCTCAGATTGGACGGGTGGACCATTGCACGCATTGTCGGGACGATCTCTTTTATTCCTACAGGCGGGAGGGGCAGGTGAATGGGACCATGTGTAGTGGAATTATCCTGCCTGCCGCATAAGGATTGATCCCGTTTGCGGGGAGTGGCGAGCCTTCGTGTGATGAGGGATCGCATTGGTGTCCTCAATTCTCGTGTCAATGTGATGTTCTGTGTTGCCGGGTTTCGCCCCGGCAGGCGAGGCCATTTTGTTTCGGCCAAAGGCCCAAAAACCATAGACGTCCCGTCTGTCCTCATGAGTGGGGACGGACGCCAGCCTGCGGAGGGCGGACCAACTCGCGGAGTCTATCCTGAGTGTTGTCGAAGGACTCACACAAGGCCCGCCAGCGGATGAGAGCACCCTTCCTTGGCCAGACGGCAGGCGTCGGACACCATGGGGACGAACCTTTAGGGACCCACATGAAAGAGCGAGGAGCCCAATATTCGGTATGATCCGTTTTATCCCTGTCCGTGACTCAAGCGGCAATCCAGTTTACAATAGAAGTCAAATGAATGATCATCGGTGTGCTCGTTGAAGGATGGCCACGTTACTCACTCCATTACTCATACGATTCAGATCATCAAGGAGAATATCCGGCAGGCCGCCCTTCGTGTCGGGCGAGATCCTTCCGGAGTTCGGTTGGTGGCGGCGACCAAAACCGTTCCCGCCGTCAATTTAGACGAAGCGTATCGGGCCGGCGTACGAATATTTGGAGAAAACCGGCTCCAGGAGGCTCAGGAGAAACGGGAGGTTCTGGGGCCACGAGAAGAATTGGTCTGGCACTTCATTGGTCGGATGCAACGCCGGAAACTCAAAGACCTTGTCGGGAATTTTTCGTTGCTGCATTCCGTGGAAAGTCTGGAGCAGGCCGAGAGGATTAATGCCGTGGGTGAAAAGCTCGGGATTCAACAAGCCGTGTTACTGGAAGTGAATGTCGGGG
>JACDDF010000645.1 GCA_013817135.1 Nitrospirales bacterium | reverse complement strand
CAATAGAGCAATGCTGGGACAATGATTCCGCCTATGGCAGATGCAAGAGGGAGCGCGGCTTGACGGAGCGAGGCCAATTCCCCCACCAGTATTTCTCGCTTGATCTCCAACCCGACGACGAAAAAGAACATCGCCATCAGACCCTCATTAATCCATCCCAGCAATGTTTCAGTCAGTGTCTGAGACCCCACCACCAAGCTGACCGTTGTGCTCCAAAAATTCGTATAGGAATCGCCCCAAGGAGAGTTGGCCCAGGTCAACGCTACGACGGTCGCTGCAAGCAACAGCACGCCGGCCGTAGATTGGGCATGAATAAATTTTTGAAAGCGCCCAACCAATGGTTGAATGAACGGCTGGGCTCGTGATTCGATATCTTCCCGCATGGTTTGCCCCATCAAACAGGCTCACCTTATTTATTGCTGTCGACCTCCGACAAATGCTAATCTGGACGAAAAACTCGTCTTGCAAAACCGCCCATTAGTGGAAAAACGGAAATGTCGACGCGATCCCAATAAAGTGTGATCCAAAAAATTTTGATTTTTGTCGGATTCGAAACCTTAGAATCGACCAACACGTGGACTGTACCAGAGGTGAATGGACTATGATCGTATCTTTCAGGAATATACCTCTTTTGATTTTGAATCATAGTTAGGCCCTATTCAGGTGTTACAGTCCAAGAGCACATGATCGGAATTTTTATGGACAAAAACTCCGCACGTAGGCAATTACTTTCCAGGCTTCTTCTTCGTTAACCGCTCCCGGAACCAGAGAGATCATGGCTGTTCCCGGACTGCCGTTCTTGATGATCCAAAACAGCTCGCCGTCCGACCGTTCCTTCTGAAATTCGCAATTTGTCAGGTTGCGGGGCGCCGGATTCAGTACCGCCCCAACGGGTCCATCCCCCTTTCCACTTTTTCCATGGCAATTCAGACAAGTACCTTTGCCCTCATACAACATTTTGCCCTCAGCAATAATGTCCTTTGTCACTGAAAGCGGGGAGGTTAATTTTTTCACCTCCGCGCGTTGATCTACAGGGACTCGCGGGATTAACGGATCTTTCTCTTGCGCCGCAATACCACCATACTCGGCTAGGATCACAATAACCGCCAGGGCCATCAACCTCAAAAAATGAACGAACATGGTTTTCACCTTTCCATCCTTTCTACAAGTACAAAGTTAATAAGAAATTAACCAGCCTTTCTGCAAATCAAACTATCTGCGAATACTGGGCTTGAGGCCTTTTGTGCCGGCGAAGAATTTTTAATGAATCCTGTCAACTCTTATCACCAATCTTTCTTCCCTCCCATTTGCATCTCTCGAAATCTATTATCCCAAACTCTGGGTAAGCTCAAATGGTAGAGAATGTGGAATCTAAAAATTGTGAGCGTCTATTAAAGATTGTCAATGAAAAACGATTCCTCCAATGTCCAAAACTTATTTCATTCATGAGACATGATTCGAGCAAGGTTCACGCCACTGGAAATTACTCCGATGTGGCTGAAGGCCTGAGGATAATTTCCTAGAAATGCTCCTGTGGAGGGATCGATCTCCTCCGGCAATAAACCAAGCGGTCCCGCTTTCCCACAAAGGTCATCATACAATTCTAAGGCCTCGTCAAGCCGACCCTGTTTGGCAAGATTATCCACCATCCAGAAACTGCACAGCAGAAACGCGCCTTCATGCCCAGGGAGTCCATCCGGTGATTCATCGGGAAGATACCGATAGAGAAGCCCTTTGCCTGCACCCAACCGTTCCCCGATGGCGCGGGTCGTTGCCACCATTTTGGGATGATCCGCTTTGATCACACGACGGAGCGGCAAGGCCAAGAGACTGGCATCCAACCCACCGCCCCCGAGGTGTTCTGTGAGAGACTGCATTCGGGGATCCCATGCCTCCTCCAGAATCGCCTGACCGATCTCGTCTGCCTTCCGTTTCCAGTGCTCATAAGGTCCCGGCAGTCGAAACCGCTCGGCCATTCGAGCCGCGCGGTCTACAGCAACATG
>JACDDF010000644.1 GCA_013817135.1 Nitrospirales bacterium | reverse complement strand
GGGTGAGAGTGGGGAATTGCTTGTGCAGACTTCGAATGAAACGGTCACCCCGGAATACGCCTCACGTGTCCCAGGACTGTGCGCAGGCGATTATGTGTTAATTCGGGTTACGGATACCGGGATGGGGATGTCATTAGAGACCCAACGACATATTTTTGAGCCATTTTTTACGACGAAAGAGCAAGGACAGGGAACAGGAATGGGATTGGCGATGGTATATGGTATCGTCAAAAACCATTGCGGGTATATCGGGGTGACGAGTTCTCCTGGGTGTGGAACGACAATGCGTGTGTATCTTCCAGATGCATCGTGTGGGACCCTCAAGACCAGCCCAGTTCAGACGAAGGAACCTTCTCATGGAACCGGACATATTGTAGTGGTCGATGATGAGAAGGATGTTGGAGAAGCCGCTCAGGCTATACTGGAGTTTCTTGGCTATCAGGTGACGGTCGTGTTGAATGGGAAGGAGGCCGTGAAAATCTGTCAGAACTTGGCGGTTCCTGTGGATGTTGTGCTGTTGGATATGGTGATGCCTGAAATGTCGGGGGCGACATGTTTTGAAGAATTGCGAGCGATTCGACCAGATCTCAAGGTTATTCTATGTACCGGGTATGATCGGAACCATGCTGTGCAAGATTTATTCAATCAAGGTGTCGTAGGGTTTATTCAAAAACCGTATGATGTCGACGAATTGGCTCATACCTGTCAGGTTGTCTTGAAAAATGACAATCCTGTCGAAATCTGTGGTACGGGGAGAGTGTCCTAAACACAGAAAAATTTTGAGATAGAATCCGAAGGCTGGCTCGCCTCGGCATGAAGATGAAACTATTGGACTATTTGGAGAACATACCATCATGAAAATTCAGACTAGTCGGTTCGGTATGTTGGTTGTGTCGGGTGACACGCTTTTAACCTTCCCATCCGGCCTCGTAGGTTTCCCAGCTTTCCGACGGTATGTGGTGCTCAACCCGCCAGAGGATGCCGACTATCAGTGGTTTCAGTCCGTGGATGAACCAAGCTTAGCTTTTGTGATTATGGACGTGGATTTGTTGCAACCTGATTTCCGTACAAACCTATCCGGAGAAGGACTGGCGGAATTGGGTTTGACTCCTACAGATTCAATTTCAATCATGGCCGTCATCACGATCCCCTCAGATCATCCAGATCAGGCGACAGCAAATCTTCGTGCACCTCTGGTCGTGAACGGACGAACCAGACATGGGAAACAGCTGATTCTCCATGAATCAATCCCCTTGCGCTATCCATTATTTCAGGATTCTATTCAGTGCCAACCTTACTCTGAAGTGGCGACAGAGGCCGCGGTGTAAGGCGTTTATGATGTCCGGACGATTTTGCTCCACGTGAATTTTATTTCAAAGCCAAGGAAGGCACCATGCTCATACTCACCAGAAAAATTGATGAAGCCATTCGATTAGGAGATGACATTCGCATTGTCCTTGTCCAAATTAAAGGAGGGCAGGTGCGACTCGGAATTGAATGTCCGTCCCATGTCCGTGTTCTTCGTGAGGAATTATATGAAGCCGTCCGTCAAGAAAATCTGAATGCCGTATCCTCGGATCCGAAGCATTTGGCCCACCTACCCAGACAGAAAAAACCTCAGGCTAAACCTACCGAATAAACCTCATCAGATGAGCCCCTTGTTCTTGGTCATGTGTGGCCAGCCATCATGTGGTCAATCCAGACCATTGTGAGCTCCGACTAAAACACTTCAATCCTCCCATTTTGGGAGGGACCCGCATAGCTGGGGGTTCAGGTGGCTGTTTTCCTATGGCCAAAGGTGGGATTGAAGCCTTTCCAGCATAGCGCAGTTGAAGATTTGTGATAAAGACAATGCCTCAATGCGGTTTCACTGGTTTCTCAAGCCCTGCTTTTATTCAGCCTTTCCCTTGCTAGGCAAAAAAATCCCGGTTTGCCAGCAAGGAATTCCTAGTCGGTGAAATTTTTTCGAGTGATGTGGAAATCGGCCTCATTGTGACCTGAAAC
>JACDDF010000083.1:6777-7793 GCA_013817135.1 Nitrospirales bacterium | reverse complement strand
AGCAGCGGAGGCCCAGTCCTGAACAGTAAGGGTGAAGTCATCGGTGTTTCAGTGGCGACCTTCAGAGGTGGACAGAACCTGAACTTCGCCATCCCTTCAAACTATCTGAAAGCGCTGCTTGGGAAGGTCGGGCCTGCAAAGCCACTGGCACAAGCGAAACCCGCCAAGGCTCAGCGCTCGATTCTGGCAGACCTTGGAGGTCTTAGCTCCGAAGGGGTCGTCGGAAGTCATTTCTCCTGGGAGGAGCTTCCGTACTTTGGTTCCTACACGTTTTCTGTTCGCAATCAGCTGCGTGAGCCGGTCTGGGATGTTGTCTGTCTGATCATCTTCTATGCAAGCGACGGGATGCCAATAGAAACTGAGATAGTGACGATACGCGGGCCAGTCGGTGGCAACCTCGCTCGGCGTTCACCGAAAAGTGGTCGTTATAAAGCAGATGAAGTGCGGAATCTCACGGCGAAGACAGAGATTCGAGTCTTGGACTTTCGGTTGACTGAATGAAGAAGGATTACAGTTTGCCTAACAAAGGCATACAGCGGACGGCGCTTACCGCCGCCCTGATGCCGAGGGGTTAGACGTATTCACAAATGTCCCTTGGCGACCTTCACAACCCGAAAGCCGCGGCAGACCTCATAGCTGATTTTCGTCGGCGCTTCAGCACAAAAGTCTGCATGGCCCCTTATCCAGACCACGCGGGTGGGATTGTGGCGGCACACACCCTGTCACGTGAAGCAGTCCTGCGAAAGGTAAGCAAAGACGGTCATGTCTATGCCCAGAACTGCATGGGGCCTTTCACGTTAGATGATCTCCAGCCACCGTTGAGGCGGCTTGGGCTTCGTGACGTCTCAGTATTCAACGGCTTCTGCGCAAAACACGATGCGGCAATGTTCAGCTGCCTTGAAAACGAGCCATTTTGCTTCTCCCGAAAGCAACTCTTTTTGCTCGTCTACCGTGCTGCTGCGCGGGAGTGTTACGGCAAGCGCAAGCAGTACGAATCGCTCCCTAAGCCCGAACAG
>JACDDF010000083.1:0-6767 GCA_013817135.1 Nitrospirales bacterium | reverse complement strand
ACGAGATTCTTAAGTATCAGGCCGAGTCTCTCAGAGGGGGTGAAGAGAAAGAAGCCTTCAAGGGCAAGCTCGACGCCTATCTGGTCATTGAAAACTGGGATCGATTCATCACGCATGCCGTCCTCTTTCCCAAACGGCCTAGCATCGCAGCCTGTTTTGTCTTTCAGCCATTCCACGATATGAACGGACATCAGCTACAAGACTACGATAACCTTGAAGCCGAGATGAGTGACCTAGCCATGTCTATACTGCCGCTAGAACAAGGTGGAGCCGTGGTCTTTTCTTGGCTAGATTCCGGGAACAGTGCACCGCGTCGCTTCTATGAGTCAGTCATCGATACAGGCAACTTGACGTCGTCCGTTCTCCATGCCGCTTTGGATAATAGTCATAACTTTGCGCTCTCACCTATGTGGTACGAGTCACTTCCGCAACCAACACGGGACTATCTCTCCTCGCGTATTGCCTTACCTGAATGCGGCATCACCTACTTACAGTCGCCCCGCCCTGAATTGTCTGCCCCACTTCTGGATGATTGGGGGCCAGGAAATGTCGCGGAGTTCTAATGGAAAAAAGTGGTCTGGATTTGGGGTCGAGTTGGTGTTTGAGATTTTAAGGTAAGGTATCAGGGCCTATCTTTGGGTCCTCTTTTTCCTGGGTTTGTCCATGCAGCCTAGGTCTATTTGCATGGTCCGTCTCGAAGAGCGCGACCATTGTTTTGAAGGCAAAAGGACCCAAAACCATTTCCACCCAGGTCGGCCACATTCAATTGTGCTGTCGCATGGAACGGAAGGGCGGCCCAACTCGCCAGGCCTGTCCTGATTTTTGTTAAAGGGCTCAGACAAGTTCCGCCCCTGATTTGAGCATCACCCCGGTTGGCCGATCTGCAGGTGAGGATTAGGGGTCAAATCTGTTGTTGAGAGTTTAAGGTAAGGTATCAGGCGGAAAACTTTTTGTACTCTTTCCCCTGGGTTCGTCCATGTAGCCGAGGTCCTTCGGCTTGGCTCATGGCCGTGGTCAGGTTTGGCCATACGATACTCATCCACTAGGCACACGGGAACGAAGTTATTTTTCCGTGTGACATCGGGACGTTCCCCGTCTTTATGTGGGATTAATCCTCCATACTCGCTCTTGACGATACTAACGAATACCGTTAGTATTTTTTCATGCCAATCCGGTCGTTCAAGTGCGCCGATACGCAAGGCCTGTTTGGCGGTAAACGTGTCAAGCGTTTCGTGAACATCGAATCCGTTGCCATGCGGAAGTTGGCCATGCTGAACCGGGCTGAAAGACTTGATGACTTGCGCGTGCCACCAGGCAACCGGCTGGAAGCCTTAAAAGGCGATCGCGCCGGGCAGCAAAGCATCCGTGTCAACGATCAGTTCCGTGTGTGCTTCGTGTGGACGACGGAAGGCCCGAAGGACGTTGAGATCGTGGATTATCACTGACGGAGAGACAGCATGCGTAAAGTTTCCTATCCGCACCCAGGTGAAATTCTGCTGGAAGAATTTTTGAAACCCATGGGCATCACGCAATACCGACTGGCTAAGGAAATCGGCGTTTCGCAACGGCGCATCGGTGAGATCGTGGCCGGTGCCCGTGCGATTACTGCCGATACGGGCCTGCGTCTATCCCGGTTTTTCGGCATGTCCGAGAACTTCTGGATCGGCTTGCAGATGGACTATGAGGCAGCCAAAGCCAAGGATTCCCTCGCCCCGACGCTGGCGAAGATCAAGCCATGGACGCTGGGCAAGGTTCATTCAGGAACGCCGGTCTAACAAAGCCCTGGAGCGGACAGCCTAAAGCCAGTGCATTTGGGGAAAGCGGTGTGCGGGGGGTCAGCTTGTTGTTCAGCTGACCGCAGGCGGCGGACGGGGTGCTGACAGAGTTAAAGGAGGCCATGGCTGTTCGATGTGGGAGAGAGGGATATTGGTGAGCGATAGGCTGAACAGGGTTCGCCACTGGAGCCGCTTCCCAGTCTCCTGCGGCAGCCGAACGCGCAACTAGAATCGACGGGCTTCCGGTCTGCCACTCAGCCGCCGACTCTGTTAGGCTATCATCGGATTTGACACCACCAATGAAGATTGTGGAATTTGCTTTTATCGTTTATCCAGCTACGGATCTGGGCGTTCACGTGCCTTTTATGAGGACGTTCTCGGGCTCACCAGCACGACTTCTATGGATCTCGTCGACGGATTCTGGGTCGAGTATGAGATTGGTCATCACACGCTTGCTATCTGAAATGAACTATTTCTGAAGCCATCGGGCGACGGTCCTCAGCTTTTGCTGGAAGTGGACGACTTTGATAAAACTATAGATCATCTGAGACATCACAACGTGCAGTTCGCCCTTGAACCTTTCGGTCTGCCCCGCTGCAGGGCAGCGATAGTCCTGGACTCTGACGGTAACAAGCTTGGCATTCATGAACGAAAGGCCTAACAGATGCTGGGACCACCTGTTCAGGAGTCTTTTGGAAACCCATGAATATTTATGTGGTGAAAATGGACATTCAACTTTCAGATGTGAGGGCCATCCTGCGGGCTTCTTATAGCGAGAACAAGGGTGTTTGGAGAATCTGCTTGACGCGAGTGGAGTCCATCGTCAAATTCTTGGGGCACACTAATTCCGATTCGTCGATTGTGCCCTGAAGAATGTTTTCTGTCGGGATGACACCGAAATGTTCCAAGAGTTTGGAATAGAGTAAAGTAGAGCACTT
Source organism: Nitrospirales bacterium (assembly GCA_013817135.1). Lineage (GTDB taxonomy): Bacteria > Nitrospirota > Nitrospiria > Nitrospirales > UBA8639 > Nitrospira_E. Next base: position 4,054 of record JACDDF010000083.1, on the reverse strand, counting down.
GCCTTCACCTGGAGCTGCTCTCGAACATTACGACGCACTCGCCTACTCTGGACCACAGCAGTTAGGGGTGACCAAACGCCCCCTCATCCGAGTATTTTGACCATACAAGTGGGGATATACGTTCCCTTATGCGGTTGTGACCGTCAGACGTAGCCCTGCTGCATCTAAGACCTTGGTGAGTGTATCCAGACGAGGGTTTCCCTTTCTGGATAGCGAGGTGTAGAGGGCTTCTCTTGCTAAGTGCGTCTTCTTGGCCAGTGCGGTCATATTTCCTACTCTGGCCGCAGCCACATCTTTCAAGGCTTCTGTGAACATGTCCATGTCTCCCCCAGCCAGGATTTCCTCCAGATACAGGGCCGCTTGTTTAGGGCCTTTCAGGACGTCAAGGTTGCCAAAATCAAATGGTCTACTGGCTTTTCTCGTCATGGCGTTGCCTCCTTTCATAGTCTGCAAGATAGTCTTTGGCTTTGGCGATCGCCTTACTCTGGTCTTTTTTTGTCGACCTGGCCAATAACAACACCATCGTGTTCTCTCGCATACAATAATAGAGGCGGTAGCCACCCCCGTAGTGTTCCCGCATTTCCCTTAAGCCTTTAGCCCCTCTTAGGCTTTTGCAATCGCCAAAGTTTCCAACACTCCCGCGCCTTCACCGGACGATGATTATTCTTTGAGCTGTCCGATTTAGGGTCCCAATATGGCCACATGCGGGAACTAGGTCCGATAACGTCCTTGGTCGCGCGTGAGCAACGGCAGGTCTTCAATCGCCGCATGGGCTCCTATGTAAAAATCAGGAAGAGAAGATCGTTCCCTTCCGTTTTCGGTACTGGAGAAAGGTTTTCCCTGCTAAAAAAAAAAGGCTTCTTTTGGAATCGGTAGCATGATGAAGCCACCCTCCATCAGGGTTTGTCCAAGATCTTCGATGCGAGAAAACCCAATCGAGATTTCAGTATAAATCATGGGATTGATGTACAAGTGATGGGAGGCGCCATAGATACGTAATTGTTCTTCCGACCATGTTGCAATTTCTGGTCATTTAAGAATACATCCAGAAGAATATTGGAATCGCCCAATATCCCATTCATCGTGAGTCGCGAGTGAGACGAAGAATTTCCTCAGTCGTCATCCGCACATCTGCCCGTCCGCGGAGAGCGCGAAATCTGGTCGTCGGTTTACCATTTTTGATTTTTTTGACAATCACTTGTCCGTTTTCTTCTACGAATTCGACTTCTGAGTGGCTCGTGATCCCCAGTTTTTTACGAATATGGAGGGGAATGCTTACCTGTCCTTTCGTGGTCAGTCGCATAGTTGGTCTCCTTTTGAAAAGTAATACAGTTAATTGTAATACCGTTAGGGAGTTATTTTAAACGCATTGTCAAAAATCCTAGTTTTAGGATTATCCCAAAACTCAGGCAACCCATGCGATTCTTGGTTCGTTCGACGGCACTGTCTTGCCGTGAGCAGATGCGTGGTGGGACCTTCAAAGGTGAAACACTTCTTTGAACGTCTTTTGAATGAGTCAATTGTTCGGGATATCTGTTTGCTTACCTCGTCCAACGAGAGGAGAGGGATACGAGATTAGGGGGCAAGTCTGTTGTTGAGAGTTTGAGGGCTTAGGTTCTAACTCCAAGTGCAACAGGGAGTTCATAGCTTTTTCTCTCAGGTGGTTCGTAACCTTTGAGGGTTTACCAGTGGCCGAGGGCTATTGGACTGTCCCCACGACCATAATCTCTTTCTAGGTTCTCCCAGTCACCAAAGCCATTGAAATATAAAACCTAATCGACCTTTAAAGAGTGTTGCACTTGGAACTTGAAACCGCCGGGTATATGAAGAGCCTGTTTCCGGGTATTCCATTTTTTTGTACGTCCATGGAGTGGAGGTTTATTCGGCATGGCTCAGGGCCGTGGACAGGTTTGGCCATACGCCGACGTTTTCATTCTTACTGGGAAAAAGGGAGCTGGATAAATTCTCGATTGCCGCCTGATTTTAAGGAAATTTGGTCTCGGCAATAGGTCAAACGCTTTCGTTGGTAGTCCTTTGGAACAGAAAGCTTAGTTGTACCTGTTTCCCGCGACCGGGAACGCATTCCCGTCAAACTTCTCATTCCTGAGATGGGTGGGAGCACCGGGTGGAGAGGCATCCACCCATGTGCGTCAGGTTGCTCGGTGTTCCCGACCCATTCGAAATCCATCTGCCTCTTAGCCATTCCCGTAGGATTCGAAATGCCTTTGGCATCTCTATTGTTTTGATTGCACCCTTAGTGCGAGGGGCTTTTACTTTTTCTCTATAAAAGACACATCGGTGACCTTATTTTCATCATCAACAAATAGTATGACTTCTTGTCCTGAAGAAAGTTTTTTAAACTTATCTTGAACTAGGTTGCGTACTTCATATTGTTGTTCCTTTTTCCCATCCGGTTGAACGGAAATCATATTGTCTTTCAGTGGTTGTTTCAGGATGCCTGAAACCTGTTTGAAATTCCCTTTCAGGGGAGATTTCTTTTTCTCATGATTTTGGACTTTGTCCACTTCTGTCTTATTCTCAAATGTGACGTCAACGATCTGATCCATTTCATCAATGAGGAATATGACCTCCGCGCCAACCGGGATGGATGCCACCTTGCTCCTGGCCAATGGCCTGATCATATGCGATTCCTCCTGACCCTCCTTAGACTGAATGACGGCCGTTTCGTGTCCGGTCACCAGTGGCTGGGCCAACACCCCATGTAGGATTCGATGATGAGACTCTTCACCTTCCAGATGAACATCCACAATGAGGTTTTGATCGTTGACGGTTATTTCAACGCGATCCCCCTCTTTCAGAGCGGGGAGCCCTTTCTCTTCACGGAGATTCATAGGGAGATATCGATATTGAACTTCCCCTGTGTCCACCTTGGCCTGTTCCCCTCTGACTTCTAACACAGTTCCACTTATGACACGTTCCCCGGACAGGGATTCGCTTCCTTTCGTGTCTTTTCCTTCATGAGCTAACGCCACACCGGAAAAAACCAGACATCCAGCTAAAAAGCACACTACATACAGACTAAAGAGCCTCATGGAGCCCTGAACGGATGGAATCTTTGATATTTGTTGGAATACGGTCGTGAAAGGCATGAAGCACTCCTTTGGGAAATTGAAAATTAAGAAATCTGGTACAGACGTTTGAGTATATCAATTTTATCTTAATCAGTGACCTGAGGAAAACCCTGGGTTCGATTTTCACGATTTTCTAAAAGAGGGGAAAAATGGGCTAGGAGAACCCAATGCGGGGACTCTGCGCTATGAAGTCCCTTATCCAGTCGGCGTCCTGGTTGATTTCGATAAAAGGAGTAAACCGATACAGGCTGATAGGCAGGATGCGACTAAAATAGCCAATTTAGCTGTTTGTAAATCGGAAGGTTCGTGGAAAGCCAACGTCGCAATGAAAATGGCCATGGTAAATCCAATTCCTCCCATAAATCCCAAACCTATAATTTGTGGCCAGTCCAGGTGGGATGGAAGAACAGAACGGCCAAAGTAAACGACAACCCAGACTCCAAGGCATATCCCCAATGGCTTGCCCAGCAACAATCCCAGACCAATTCCAAGTGAGACGGAATGGCTGAGAAGGGAGGAGAAGTCGGTAGCAATCACCACGCCCGCATTGGCCAATGCAAAAATTGGCATGATGGCGAACGTGACCCACGGGTATAAGGCATGTTCGAGTTTTTGAAGAGGGGGTTGAATTAAATCCTTGGCTTTTTCGAGAGCCTGGATCGCCTGTGACTGTTCTTCATTTCCTAACACAGAAACCCCCGAGACTTCGGCCTTTCGGAATTCTTGACTGAATTTTTCACTTTTATGGGCAAATTCATTTTTTGTGATAGCTGAAGTGGCTGGAATGGTGAAGGCGGCAAGCACGCCGGCAATCGTTGGGTGAAGGCCGGAAAAAAGAAACGCCAACCATAGGCCGCCAATCCCGAACAGCCCGTATATAAAGGGAGAACGAATGCCCATCCGGTTTGCACCCATAAGTATGGCTAAGAATACTAAGCCGGTTCCAAGGCTGATCCATGAGA